>DASTHJ010000017.1:0-8321 GCA_035718265.1 Steroidobacteraceae bacterium
GTCGCGCAGCCGCACCATGAGTTCGTAGAACGGCGCCTCGGCGCTCTTCGCGCCGCCGTGTCCGGATGCTGCGCCGATCGGCATGATCCGCTGCGCGAACAGCTCCAACCGGCCATCCTCGACGGCGCGCGCGATGCGCCCGACCCACTGCATCTCGCGATGCCGGTTCGTGCCATGATCGCGCTCGTAGACCTGCACGCGGTTGCGCCCGCCGTCCTTGGCCGCGTAGCAGGCGATGTCCGCGGCCGACAGCACCGCCGCCGCGCTCGTGGTCTCGCACCCGATGCGCACCACGCCGATGCTGGCCCCCACCGACAGGCTGTTCGCGCCCCACAGGAAACGATAGCCATGGATCGCCTGGCGGATGCTGTCCGCCACGCGCTCGGCCTGCTCGATGGTGCAGCGCTCGAGCAGCAGGCCGAACTCGTCGCCGCCGAGGCGCGCGATGGTGTCCGAGGCGCGCACGCGCGTCTGCAGCAGGCTGGTGATGTCGCGCAGCAACCGGTCGCCGGCGCTGTGGCCGCAGGTGTCGTTGACGATCTTGAACTGGTCGAGATCGACGTACAGCAGCACGTACTCGGCCTCGCCGCGCTGCGCGGCCAGCACCGCGGTTTCCAGGCGCGTATCGAACTCGCGCCGGTTGATGAGCCCGGTGAGCGCGTCGTGGCTCGCCTGGTAGGACAGCGCGCGCTTCAGGCGCCGTTCCTTGGTGACGTCGCCGAACACGATGACGGCGCCGATGGCCGCGCCTTCGCGGTTGCGGATCGGCGATGCGGTGTCCTGGATCGCCAGCTCCTCGCCGCGCCGGTTCACCAGCACGTTGCGGTCCGAGGGCGTCGAGGTCTCGCCGGCGAGCAGCACGCGATCCAGCGTGTAGGCCACCGGCTTGCGCGTCGATTCGTCGATGAGCTGCAGCACCTCGCCGATGGCGCGGCCGCGCGCTTCACCAATGGTCCAGCCCGTGAGCCTCTCGGCCACCGGGTTCAGGTAGTCGATGCGGCCGGTCGCGTCGGTGGTGATCACCGCGTCGCCGATCGACTGCAGCGTGACGTGCGCGCGGTCCTTCTCGGCGTGGATCGCCTGCTCGGCGCGCTTGCGCTCGGTGATGTCGGAGATCGTGCCCTCGTAGCCGACGATGCGGCCGGCACCGTCGCGCACGCCGCGCGAGTTCTCGAGCGCGACCACCTGCGTGCCGTCGCGCCGGCGCAGCACGACCTCCATCGAACGCACCTCGCCGTCCGCGTCCACCTTGCGCACGAAATCGGCGCGGTCCGGCGGACTCCAGTAGAGCATCACCGAGCTCGGCAGTGCGTACATCTCCTCGGCCGAGTCATAGCCGAGCATCTTCACCATGGCGCTGTTCACCGAGACCAGCCGTCCGTCGCGCGTGCTCTGGTACACGCCCTCGATGACGCCTTCGAACAGCCCGCGGAACTTGGCTTCGCTGGCGCGCAGCGCCTCCTCGGCCAGGTTGCGCTCGATGGCCAGCGCGGCCAGCCGCGAGGCATGCGCCTGCAGCACCTGCTCGCGCGAGTCCGGCAGGCCGGGTTCGGGCCGGAAGATGGCCACGGAGCCGAGCAGCTTGCCGCTGGCGCCCTTGATGGGCATGGACCAGACGGCACGGAATCCGGAGTCCAGCACCACCTGGCGCCGGTCGCCCCAGTGCGCGTCGTTGGCCACGTCGGCCACGAACACGTCGCAGGCGGAATACACTGCCGCGGCGCAGGTGCCGCGCCGCGGCTCGATCGGCGTACGCTCCAGCACCGCCGCCAGCATGGGCGGCAGATGCCGCGCGATGGTCAGCGCGAAGCAATCGGCGTCGGGCGCGAGCACCGAGATCGTGCAGCGGCAGCGTGGATAGACGGCCTGCACCAGCGCCGAGATGACGTCGAGCACCGCCGGCAGTCCCGCGTTCGAGGCGAGCAGCGCGAAGAAGGCGCGCTCGTTCTCCATGATCAGCTCGGCGCGCTTGCGCTCGGAGATGTCGGTGATGCTGGCGCGGAGCAGCGGCCGCGGGCTGCCGTCGAGGCGCACCAGGCGCACCTCGCACGGAATGTCCCGGCCGGCGGCGTCGCGGTGCATCCATTCGAACACCTGCGCTTCGCCGGCGACCGCGAGCGCCATCTGCTGGCGATGCGGGGAATTCGTCGGCTGGCCGTCGGCCTGGATCTCCGCGCTCACCGCGCCCACGGTGCTGGCGAGCAGCTGCTGGCGCGTCATCTTGAACAGTCGCAGCGCCGGCTCGTTGGCCTCGACGAAGCGCCGCGTCTCGCCGTCGATGACGGCGATGGCCTCGGGTGCGTTGTCGACCAGCGAGCGGTAGCGCGCCTCGCTGTCGCGCAGCGCCTCCTCGACGGCATGGCGCTCGGAGATGTCGCGCAGGCAGATCACGAACACGTCGTCGCGCCCGTGGCGCGCGCGGCTCACGGCGATCTCGGCGGGGAACGGCGTGCCGTCGGCACGGCGCGCGGTGACCTCGGGCGACAGGCGCTTGCCGCGCAGCGTATCGCTGGCGTCCGCGAGTCCGTCCAGCGCCGCGGCCACCGAGGCCTCCGGTTCGGCGCCCGACGCGAGCTCGGGCACCAGCGTGTCGATGCGCAGGCCCAGCAACTCGGCCGGCGGATAGCCGAACACGCGCTCGCTCACCGGGTTGGCGCGGTCGATGATGCCGTGGCGGTTGGCGGTCAGCACCACGTCCTTGATGTGATCGAGGATGACCTGCAGCTGCGCGGCGCCCTGTTCGGCGATTTCCACGCCGAGCGAGCGCGCCTCGTCGGACATGAGCCGCATCGAACGCACCATGGCACGCCGCTCGTCGTCGACGCTGTCGTAGTAGCGGCTCAGCATCTCGAGCAGCTCGTGCGCACTCACCCGCCCGCCGGTCACGCGGGCGCGCAGCTCGCGCAGTTGCGACTGCAGCAACGGGTGCAGGCGGCGCATCGAGAAGTCGCTGACCTCCATGCGCGCGCCCAGGGCCACGCTTTCCCGGCGCGGATTCGCGCTGGAATCAGTGCCTTCCTGCGAAGACGGACCTTCGGCCTGTTTTGACATAACCGAGCAACCGCGGACCAGTTGCCATGATATGTCCGGTGTGCCGGCCGGCCCGTGATGGGCCTCCCGTTTCGTCGCTGGCGCTCTTTACGGCGCGTCTTCGGGCTGGGTCGCCCCGGGTTGGGCGGCGTCGGGCGGACCGGCCGGCTCGTCCGGCGCCACGATGACCGGAATGGAGAAGATGCGCGAAACCGTGCCGTCCTCCCCCTCGGTCTCGAAGGTCGCGGTGACCATGTAGACCCCCGGCCGGGCCGGCATCACCACCAGGTCGTGCTCGATCGGCTTTTCGACCGGGACGGTGGTCATCGGCGCCAGCTGGTCGCCGGAGATCATCGTCAGGCCATCCTGCGCGGAGAAATACGCTCGCAGCGAGGTGAACGGGCGATGCGCGACGGCCGCGATGTCGATCGGCAATGCCGTGTTCACGGTCGGGCTGTTGCCGAGCGTGAAATACACGCCGAGAGCGGCCGCCGACTTGCCGGCCGAGACCGCGGCGACCATGTTGTCGACCACGCTGGCCTGTTTGCGGGCCTGCTTCGAAGAAGCCGCCGCCTGCTGCGCGGCGTCCTGCTCCGGCGGATCTCCGCACGCGGCCAGCAGCGCGCAGCACGAAACCGCGGCGAACCAGCACTGGCGAGTCCGAGCTCCGGTCATTCGAATCACCCTCCGTCTGCAATACTAGCAGCACCGCTCGCCTGACTACCGCAAATGCCGGCTCATCTCGACAAAATGGGCGGATCGTCCATCGCGGCCAGCTGCTCGAACAGGTCGGCGATGTGCCGCTCCCAGAACCGGGCATCGGCGAACCAGGGGAACGCGCGCGGGAAGGCGGGGTCGCCCCAGCGATGGGCTATCCACCCGGCGTGATGCAGTATGCGCAAGCTGCGCAGGGATTCGACCAGCGTCAGCTCGGCGAAGTCGAATTCTGCGAACAGCTCGTAGCCTTCCATGAGCGCCGCCCAGGTCGACTGCTGGCTGGCCGCGTCACCGGCGAGGAACATCCACAGGTCCTGGATCCGCGGCCCCGACGTGCAGTCGTCGAGATCGACGAACAGCGGGCCGTTCTCGCGCCACAGGATGTTGCCGGCGTGGCAATCGCCGTGGATGCGCAGTGCCGGCATGGGACCGAAGGCAGCGAAGCATTGTCGGACACGTCCGATCACCTGTTCGCTGACGCGCGCATATTGCGCGGCGAGCGCCTCGGGTACAAAGCCGCTGTCGATCACGACCTGGCGCGACTGCTCTCCGAGGCGCTCGAGACTCAGCGCGGGGCGGTGCGCGAAGCGCGCGCGGGCACCGATCGCATGCATGCGTGCCAGCGTGCGGCCCAGCAGAATCAGCGTGCCGCGATCATCCAGTTCCGGTGCGCGCCCCGCCAGATACGGAAACGCGGCGAAGCGCAGTTTTCGATGCACAAACAAACTTGCACCAGCGCGCCGGATCGGCGCGGCCACCGGCAATTCGGCCTCCGCCAGCTCGAAGGTGAATGCGTGTTCCTCGGCGATCTGCGCATTGCTCCAGCGTGCCGGTCGATAGAACTTCAGCACCCACAGCGCGCCGTCCTCATCGCCCAGTTGATAGACGCGGTTCTCGTAGCTGTTCAGCGCGAACAGGCGGCCGGATGGCTGGATTCCGATGCTTTCCGCGGCCTCCGCGACCACATCCGGTGATAGCTGGTCGAAGGGCGCCGCTGCAGAATCCGTCACAGTCACCACCTCACATTAATGTAAAATCCCCGGCGCTAAAACCCTCACGGAAACGCAATGTCCGAACGTTCGTCGATCCTCGTCACCGGCGGTGCCGGATACATCGGCAGCCATACGCTGCTGCAGCTGGTCGCTCGCGGTGAAAAGGTGGTCGTGCTCGACGACCTGTCCTCGGGATTCCGCCAGGCCGTGCAGGGCGCGGAGCTGGTCGTCGGCAACGTCGGCGATCGCCCGCTGGTCGACCGCATCCTGGCCGAGCATCGCGTGGACACCATCATCCATTTCGCCGCGCACACCATCGTGCCGGAGTCGGTCGCGAATCCGCTCAAGTACTACGGCAACAACACCTGCGCCACGCGCTCGCTGCTCGAGGCCGCCGCGCAGGCGGGTGTCAAGCACTTCGTGTTCTCCTCGACCGCCGCGGTGTATGGCATGCCGGCCGCCGGCCACGCCTCCGAAGAGACCGCCACCGCCCCGATCAATCCATACGGCACCTCGAAGCTGATGTCGGAGTGGATGCTGCGCGACGTCTCCGCGGCAACTTCGATGCGCTACGTGGCGTTGCGCTATTTCAACGTCGCCGGCAGCGACACGCAGGGACGCATCGGACAGTCGACACGCGCGGCCACGCTGCTCATCAAGGTGGCCTGCGAGGTGGCCATCGGCAAGCGGCCGCACCTTTCGGTGTTCGGCACGGATTTCCCCACGCCCGACGGCACCGGCGTGCGCGACTACATCCACGTCGAGGACCTCGCGACGGCGCACGTCAACGCGCTCGGCTACCTGCGCGATGGCGGCAAATCGCTGGTCGCCAACTGCGGCTATGGACATGGCTACAGCGTCCGCGAAGTCGTGGCCAGCGTCGAGAAGATCGCCGGCATCAAGCTCAACGTGCGCGAGGAGCCGCGCCGCGCGGGCGATCCACCCGCGTTGATCGCCAGGGCCGACAAGGTCCGCCAGGTGCTGGGCTGGACGCCCAGGCTCGACGACATCGACGTGATCGTGCGCAGCTCGCTCGAATGGGAGCGCCGGCTGCAACGGGAGCCGTGGTAGCTGGCCGCGGTCCGGAATGCGTTGGGCGCGTCCAAAATCCCTGACCGGCCTCATGCTGCTGGGGCTCGCGCTGATCGCGGGTCCGCTGCTGGGCGCCGTGGTCGATGCCGGGATCCAGATCCGCCGGCTGGCCGCGGCCAGCGAGGAACTGGTGCAGGAAGGCGTGCAGAGCGCGCGGCTCTCGCAGAGCATGTTCGCGGACATCGCCTCCCTGCAGCGCACCGTGCGCCTCTACCAGGTGCTGGGCGACGTCAAGCTGCTCGAGGCGTATCGCACCAACGACCAGCGGCTCGCGGCCACGCGCACGCAGCTCGCGGCGCTGCTCACCGAGGAGCCGACGCGCCGCACGCTCGAGGATTTCGCGACGCTGCACAACGAGGTCTCGAGCGCCGTCGGCTCGACGCCGCCCGGCAGCACCTCGTTCGCCACCATCCTCGCGCGCATCGACCGCATGGGCGAGCTCGCCGTGTCGATCGCCTCCTCCGGCAACCGGCAGATCGACGCGCGCCTGCAGGCCATGCAGCAGCAGACCACCAGCACGCAGAAGCGGCTGTTCTGGCAATCGGCGCTGCTGGTGCCGCTGACGCCGGTCGCCATCCTGTGGCTGACGCGCTCCATCGGCCGCCCGCTGCGCGCCATCGACCGCGCGATCAGCGAGCTCGGCCGCGGCACGTTCTCGCGCGCCATCGAGGTGTCCGGTCCGCGCGACCTCGAGCGCCTCGGTGCGCAGCTCGAATGGCTGCGCCTGCGACTGCTGGATCTCGCGCAGGAGCGCAACCGCTTCCTGCGGCACATGTCGCACGAGCTGAAGACGCCGCTCGCCAACATCCGCGAGGGCGCGGAACTGCTGATGGACGGCGCGGTCGGACCCCTGGACAACTCCCAGCGCGAAGTGGTCGCCATCCTGCGTGACAACGGCATCAAGCTGCACCGGCTCATCGAGAACCTGCTGTCGTTCAGCGCCTGGCAGAAGGAGAGCGTCGGCCTGGACCTGACCGAGTTCCGGCTGCGGCCGCTGGTCAAACAGGTTCTCGAAGCCCAGCAACTCACGGTAGTCTCGCAACGTGTCCGGCTCGAGGTGAAGGTCGACGACCTCACCCTGCGCGCCGACCGGGGCAAGCTGCGGCTCATCATCGAAAACCTGCTGTCGAATGCCATCAAGTACTCACCCAAGGGCGGAACGGTCTATCTACATGCGGCCAGACAGGACAACCAGTTGATGATCGATGTCGCGGACGCCGGCAGCGGCATTCCCCAGGAGGAGCGCACGCGCGTGTTCGAGGCGTTCTACACCGGCCGGCCACCGGCCGGCGTGCAGGTCAAGGGCACGGGCATCGGCCTTTCGGTGGTGCTCGAGTTCGTGAGCGCGCACGGTGGCACGATCGAGATCGTCGACGGCCAGTATCCTGGAGCGCATTTCCGCATCCGCATGCCCCTGCTTTCCGCCACCAATCCCGCACGGACCACCGCCCATGCGGCATGAGCGATCCACTTCCGTGCGCCGGGCGTTGCTCGCCGTGGCGGGCCTGGTGCTGGCCGGCTGCGCCGGCCTGACCGCGCCGCGCGAGACGTCGCAGCCTTCGGTCGACCGCAGTTCCACGGAAGCCTCGGTGATTTCGTCCTATCTCGACCTGTGCCTCAGGCTGGCGCGCGGCAGCCCGGCCGAACAGGCCGAGATCCTGGCCACGGCTAACAACGACTACAGCGCCGCGCCCACGCCCAGCCGCATCCTGCGCTATGCCATGGTGCTGTCCACGCCCGGACATCCCGGTTATGACCCTGTCGTTGCCCAGCGACTTTTGCACGAAGTGCTCGCCAACCCCGAGACTCTGCTGCCTGCGGAACGTGCTCTTGCGTTCCTGCAGCTGCAGCAGGTGGATCTCCAGCAGTCCTTGCAGACGGACGTGCGACGCCTGCAGCAGAGCGCCGAGCGCAGCACGAATGACCGTATCGCGCAGCTCACCCGGCGACTGCAGACCGAGAGCGAGGAAAACATCCGTCTCAAGAAGTTGCTCGCCGAGGCCCAGGCCAAGCTCGACGCCATCGCGAACATCGAGCGCTCGTCCAATGGCGGGCGCCAGACGCAACCGGAGGGACGGAAGCCGTAGAGGTTTCTGATGCAAGCCGCCATGCAACTCGCCACGCCCCATTCCACCAAGCGCAAGGCGCGCATCCTGGTCGTCGACGACGATCCGGGGCTGCTGCGCCTGCTGACCATCCGCCTGCGCGCGGAGAACTACGAAGTCGAAGCCGTCGAGAGCGCCGCGCTGGCGCTCGCCGCGACCAGCCGCTTCCGGCCCGAGCTCGTGATCACCGATCTGCGCATGGACCAGATGGATGGCATCGGGCTGCTGAAGGAGCTGCAGTCGCGCTATCCGGGACTCAAGGTCATCATCCTCACCGCGCACGGCACCATTCCGGATGCGGTGCACGCCACCCAGCTCGGAGCCTTCGGCTTCCTGACCAAGCCGGTGGACAAACAGGAACTGCTCGACCAGGTGCAAAAGGCCC
>DASTHJ010000018.1:0-5187 GCA_035718265.1 Steroidobacteraceae bacterium
CGCTGGGGCGGCATCGCGCAGGCCTGGACGCTGCCCATCCTGAGTCTCGGCACGCTTTACCTGTATCACCGCTTCATGCCCAAGGAGATGGCGGCGACCAGGCTCATGACGGTCGTGCTGTGGCTGGGGGCGTTCGTCATCACCGGATTCGTGCTGGTGAGCGAATTCCGCCGCTTCATGGCCTGACCGACATAACAACAAGGAGAACGACATGACGGTACAGCGTCTGCACGTCGGTCCGCGCCTGTCACAGGTCGTGGTCCACGGCGACACCGTCTACACCGCGGGGATCGTCGCCGACGATCCGAACGCCGACGTCGGCGGCCAGACGGGGCAGATCCTGGACAAGATCGACCGGTACCTGAAGGAAGCCGGGTCGGACAAGACCCGGATCATCATGGCCACGATCTGGCTGAGCGACATGCGGTATTTCGAGGAAATGAACGGCGTCTGGGACATGTGGGTGCCGAAGGGGAACACCCCGGCGCGCGCCTGCGTGGAATCGCGGCTCGCCACACCGAAGTACAAAGTGGAGATCAGGGTGATCGCCGCCAAATAGCGCATCCGCAGTCTCGCCCCGTACCGGCCCGGGGTAGGCCGGGTTTCGCTTGGAGGGAACCATGGACACAGCCGCCGCCGTAGCGCGAACGTCCCTCGTGGACGACGTTCACTTCGATCCCTACAAGCTCGATCCCCGCAACGTCGTCGAGCCGCCGGTCGGGCTGCTTTCCATCCTGCGGCGGATCGGACCGGGACTGGTGCTATCCGCCTCCATCGTCGGATCCGGCGAGTTGATCGCAACCACCACCCTGGGCGCCCGCTTCGGCTACACGATGATGTGGCTGATCATCATCAGTTGCCTGATCAAAGCGGTGGTGCAGGCGGTGCTGGGCCGCTACATCATCTCCAGCGGCGAAACGACGCTGATCGCCTTCTCCCGCATCCCCGGACCCCGGCTCGTGGTGAACTGGGTGGTCTGGTGCTGGTTCGCCGCGACGGTCGCCGTGCTGTTCGCGCTGACCGGCATGTACATCGGCGTGTCGCAGGTGATGAACAGCCTGTTCCCGTCAATCTCCGTCACCGCCTGGGTGCTGATCTTCATGGTGACCACGCTCGCGTTGCTGCTGGGCGGCGCCTATCCGCGCATCGAAAAGATCGCGATGTTCAAGGTCGGCGTTTTCACGCTGATCACGTGCCTGGCCGCCGTCGTGCTCACCAGCATGCCGGAATACTTCTCCTGGGCGCAGATCAGCGAGGGGTTGAAGTTCACCATGCCGGAGGGCAAAGGGCTGGCGGTGGCGATCGCCGTCTTCGGCATCACCGGCGTGGCGTCGGGCGAACTGTGCATCTATCCCTACTGGTGCATCGAGAAGGGCTACGCCCGCTTCACCGGGCCGCGCGAGAATTCGGACGACTGGCGCCGCCGCGCGCACGGCTGGATCCGCGTCATGCACGTGGACGTGGTGGTGTCCATGATCGTCTACACCCTGGCGACCATCGCCTTCTACCTGCTCGGCGCCGGCATCCTGCATGGCATGGGACAGGTCCCGGACGGCAAGAACATGATATCGGCGCTCTCCAATATCTACACGCAGACGCTCGGTCCGTGGTCGTTGTGGCTGTTCTATTTCGGCGCGGTGATGATCCTCTACGGCACGGTGTTCGCCGTGACCGCCGGCAATTCACGGATGCTGGCCGATTTTTCGCAGTTGCTGGGCTTCTACGCGCGCGACGATTACCGGCGCAGGACGCGCATCCGCGACCTCTACATCCTGGCGATCACGATTCTCGCGGTGTCGCTGTACTTCGTGTTCGGGCAGGCGCCGGTCACGCTGGTGGTCTGGACCGGGATCGGCCAGGCGGCATTGCTGCCCATCGTCGCATTCGGAACGGTCTTCCTCGCCGTCCGCCATCTGGTGCCGGAATTGAAAGTGCCAGGATGGATGATGGGCCTGCTGTGGGTGGCGGCCATTGTCATCACGGGCTTCATCGTCCCGTCGCTGTACATGGAGTTCGTAAAGATTTTTTGAAAACCGCCCACGTCCCGTCCCTACGTCTTTGAACGCCAGGCCTGCCCCCGAGGACTGTAATCGGGGGGACGCGAAGGTACGCCAGGGAAGACACGATTCTTAGTTGACCCACTGGGCACTCGGCACAAGACTCGTGGCTGGTGGTCACCGAGAGCCGAGGCGAAAGACGAAAGGCGAGGGAATATAAGGCGAGAAGGTGCCGAGTATCCAAGGTCAAAGGCGAGGGATGATAAGGCGGACTTTGAGAAGCGGACTAGGATAAAGCGGACTTTAGAGTTCGAGGACGTATCCGAATTTTTGTGTGTGAGGTCGGTTACGGGTTTTCCAGGTTCAGGATCGGCGCGGTGAATCGATCTCCGTACAGGATGGCGAATTGATTGGCCGCGGCCCGCCACGTTTGCTGTGGCATCGTCCATTTTTTGACGATGTTGCGCAAGGCGAGATAGAGCAGCTTGGTGGCCGCCTCGTCGCTCGGGAAGTGGCCCCGGTTCTTCACGATCTTGCGAAGTTGCATGTGCAGGCTCTCGATGGCGTTGGTGGTGTAGAGGATCTTGCGCACCTGCGGCGGGTAGGCAAAGAACGGGATGACCTGCGCCCACTGGCGACGCCAGGCCTGGGCAATGGGCGGGCACTTCTGGCCCAGGGGGCTCTGTTCGAAGGTGGCCAGTGCCGTTTCGGCGGCCTGTGCGTTGGCGGCCTGGTAGATCGTTTTCAGTTGCGCGGCAAGCGCCTTTCGGTCCTTCCAGCTCACGTAGTCCAGCGAGTGACGAATCAGATGCACGATGCAGGTCTGCACCTGGGTCTTCGGATACAGCGCTTCAATGGCCTGCGGGAAGCCTTTGAGCCCGTCGACCACCGCGATCAGGATGTCGTGTACGCCGCGGTGCTTCAAGTCGTTGAACACCTTGAGCCAGAACTTCGCCCCTTCGGTCTGCTCGATCCACAGCCCCAGCACGTCCTTGCGCCCGGTGACATCGATCCCCAGGGCCAGATACACCGCCTTGTTTCTGACCGTGCCCTCGTCGCGGATTTTGAGCCGCAGGGCATCGAAGTAGACGATCGGATAGAGCGCCTCGAGGCTGCGGGCCTGCCATTCGGCAGCCTCCGACACGACCTCGTCGGTAATGGTGGAAATGAGCTCGGGCGAGACCTCCAGGCCGTAGAGCTCGATCAAGTGCCCCTGGATCTCGCGCACGCTCATGCCGCGGGCGTACATGCCGATCACGTGCTCGTCAAACCCGGGCAGGCGCCGCTGGTGCTTGGCGATGAGCACCGGGTCGAAGGTGGCGAGCCGGTCGCGCGGAATCTTGAGCTCAAGCGCCCCGTCGGGCGTGATCACGGTCTTGGGCGAGGTGCCGTTGCGGTGATTGGCCCGCTGCGGCGAGTGCTCGGCCTCGGTCTTCAGGTGGTGGCCCAACTCCGCGCCAAGCATGCGCTCGGCCAGTTGCTTCTTCAGTTGCGCCACCAGCCCCGAGCGGCCCAACAGGCTCTCGGCGTCCTTGCCCTTGACGTGGGTGAGCAGCTGATCGATCAGCTCGTCGGGAAACGCTCCCTTGGGCTGACGTTGGCGTTTCTTCTTGGTATTCGTATCGGTCATTTAGATCTCCCCTTATCAGGATCATAAATGACCTCTCACACAAAATTCGGGATAGGCTCCCAAACGGGTTTGCTCCTCCTCGCCTCATCCCAGTCCGCTTCTTTGAGTCCGCATTTCGCAAGTCCGCATCATCGCAGTCCGCAGTTCCCACGTTTATCGCTTGCGCCTGTATTTACAGGGAGTTACACTCGCCACCATTACTGGTGAGCTGCTCCCTGGGGATCCACAATATCTAGTAGAAACAGTCCCTCGCCCTCGATATTCGCCGCGTCGCGCCTGGCTCTGCTGGGCATGGCAGGACTTCTGTCCCTCCGCTGTTTCGCAGATCCTCTCGAGATCCAGCGGATTACTGTGGAGTCGTCGCGCGGCGAACCGCTCCGCGCTCTTGTCTCCGTGCGGATGCAGCCGGATGAACAGATCACTCCCGACTGCCTTTCGCTGGGCGACGAGACGGATCTCCCGCTTCCCGACTATCCGCTGCTGCGTGACGCCGTCGTCCGCTTGTCCCCCGCGGGCGACAGCATCCAGATCTCGACCCGCGATCCGGTGGACACGCCAGGCGTGTCGGTGGTGCTTCGCATCCAGTGTCCCGGAGAAGCGCTCACCGCACGGCATTTCAACCTGCTCATCCGCCATGCCTGGGAGTCGCGCGCTGCCGATGCTGCACCCGGCGCACACGCCTATCCGACGCATACGCGCCTGACGCTGCTGCATGACGAGACGGTGACGAGCATTGCCCGCGCTGTCCATCCACGCGATCCTGCCGCACAGCGGGACCTGGAACGCCGCATCATTGCCTCGAATCCGAAGCTTTTTCCGCAGGGCCGGCCCAAACCCTTGCGCGCCGGGACACGTCTTTTGCTTCCACTGACCGAAGCCGGGAAGCTTGAGCCCCCCGTAACGCCGGCTTCCGGCGAACCGACCGTCCAGCCGGAAACGGTGCAGGAGCCGGCAAGGCCCGAACGACCGCGCAAGCTGCGCCTCAAGCTGGCACGCGGCGAGCCGAGCGTACAACGCAGCGCGCAATGGACCGATGCCCAGCGCGCGGAGCTGCGGCGGCTGTTCCGTGGAGAGACGATCAGTGTCGCCGGTGCCGGCACGCAAGCGCTCGAGCTGAAGATCGCGCAGGTGCGCGAGGCGCAGGGGACGATCAACAGCCACCTGGCTCGCCTCGAGCAGCTAGTCGAATCGCTGCGGCGTTCGATTACGACGCTGCTCAACGCTCCGCCGCCCACGACCGCCCCGCCCCCCGCGACGCGATCGCCTCCGGCGCCTCCCGTCATCCGTCAGCTGCCGCCTGCGCCGGCCCGGCAGGACATCCCCTGGAAACTTTGGGGGGCGGCCGCCGCGGGTGCGATTCTGCTCGCCATCGCCGGCTTCCTGCTCGGCCGGCGCTCGCAATCCGCCGCGGTGCTCGCGGAGCACGAATTGCGGATCGATTCCCTGCTGCACGAAGCGCGGCAGGCTGCCGGACCGCTGTTGACCCCGACCCCGGTGCGGCAACCCCCGCCGATGCCGATGCGGCCATCGGCGCCGCCTTCTCAGTCCAGACCACGCCCG
>DASTHJ010000019.1:0-13950 GCA_035718265.1 Steroidobacteraceae bacterium
CCGGTGGGCCTGGCGTATTTCGGCCTGTACTTCGTGCTGTTCCGCTGGTTCATCCTGCGCTTCGACCTCAGGACCCTGGGCCGCGAGGCCGAGGACGGCGCGACACCGGTCGCGGCAGCCGGGGCCGGCGCCGATGCGCCCGCCATGGCCTGGATCCAGGCGCTGGGCACGGCGTCGAACCTGCGCTCGGTCGAGGCGTGCACCACGCGGCTGCGGCTGGTGCTGGCCGACCCGGCCCGCATCGACGAGAAGGCGCTGAGCGCATTGGGTTCGCGAGGTGTGCTCAAGCTCGCAGAGGGAGCGGTGCAGGTGGTGGTCGGGCCGGTCGCCGATCAGCTCGCGTCGGACATCCGCGCCGGGCTCAGGCGGGGAGGGGGGACGGCCGGGAATGCGTTGGCGCGCGCCGTCCAGGCGCTCGGCGGTCGGGGCAACATTGCCAGCCTACATCTGAACGCCAGCCGTCTGTGCGTCACCTTGCGGGATCCCGCCGCCGTCGATGAGCAGGCACTGGCGGGAGTCGTGCGCGCCGTGGCACGTCCGGCGCCCGGCAGCGTGCACCTGGTCGTTGGTCCAGCCGCCGCCGAGTGGTTCGCCGAGCTGAAGCCTTCCTGAGACGGGCCGAATCTGGGGCAACATAGTGCCCCGAAGAGATGGGCAAATGCCCCAGGCGCGCGCCTGGTTGGCGGTCCGGCGAGTGGAAGGCGGGGTTTCCATGACCGCCGCGACGCGAAAAAGTCGTCCCGGTCACCCCAAGCCGCTTTAAAACGAATCGTCGCCTCACTAAACTCCCGCCCTCCTGCGCAGGTTGATCCGGCAACCGGCGTTTTCCCAATAGAAACAACTCATTTAGTTGGTACGACGTGCAACCCATTGGGCTGCTGAAGCGTCGTATGTCGAGGTCGTCGAGGAATCTCCGTGAGCAAAACAATTCGATGGTTCGTGAATCCCGTCCTGGCCCTGCTTGCTGCCGCCGCGATCGTCGGCGCCGCCGGGTGCAGCCGGGGCGCCGGCCAGCAGGCTGAAACACCGCCGCCACCGTTGCTGGTCTCGCACGAGGATGTGCTGGTGGTGCGCAACAGCGCGCTGACCTCGGGACCTTCGATCACCGGGTCGATCGAGCCGGAGCGTCGCGCCGACCTGCGCGCCGAAGTGCCCGCCGTGGTCCTGGCCGTGCTCAAGGAGAACGGTGACAGCGTCAAGCGCGGCGACCTGCTGGTGCGGCTCGACCAGACCGCGATCCGCGACAGCCTCATGTCGGCCCAGGCGGCGATGAATGCCGCCTCGCAGGCCTATGAGCAGGCGCAGCGCCAGCTCGAGCGCATGCAGACGCTGCGCGAGACCGGCGTGGTCTCGGCCCAGCAGGTGGAAGACGTCGAGATCCGCCGCAACACGGCGCAGAGCGATCGCGAAGCGGCGCGCTCGCGCCTGGTGACCGCGCGCCAGCAGCTCGAGCGCACCGAGGTGCGCGCGCCGTTCGACGGCATCGTCAGCGACCGCAAGGTGTCGGCCGGCGACACCGCGCAGGTGGGCAAGGAACTGCTCAAGGTCATCGATCCGACGAGCCTGCGCTTCGAAGGCTTCGTCTCGGCCGACAACGTCGGCGAGCTGCGCAACGGCCAGCCCGTCTGGTTCCACATCCACGGCTACGAAGACAAGGAATTCACCGGCAAGATCACGCGGGTGAATCCGGCCGCGAACGTCACGACGCGCCAGGTCGAGGTGCTGGTGGCGTTCGACGATCCGAAGCAGCAGCCGGACGTGGCCGGCCTGTATGCGGAAGGGCGCATCGAGACGCGCAGCACCGCGGCGCTCGCCCTGCCGGCCGCCTCGGTGGTGCGCGAAGGTGACAATGCATTTGCCTGGAAGGTGAGCGGCGACAAGCTGCAGAAGGTGCCCCTGAAGCTCGGCGATCGCGACGCGCGCAGCGGCGCCTGGTCGCTGCGTGCCGGGCTCAGCGAAGGCGATCGCGTGCTGCGCTTCCCGAACAACGCGCTCAAGGACGGCCAGGAAGTGCGCATGGGCGACGAGCCTGCGCCCACCGTGGTCGCGGAGAAGTAGCAGACACTCTCCAGGGAGCTCGCATGTTTCTGTCCAATTTCAGCATCCGGCAGCCGGTCACCACGGTTGCCATCGTCATCGTGCTCATGTGCCTGGGTCTGCTGGCGCTCAAGAACCTGCGCGTCAACCAGATCCCGGACGTCGACATGCCGGTCATGATGGTCACGTTCCCGTACCCGGGCGCCTCGCCCGAGTCCGTGGAGCGCGACATCATCAACCGTGTCGAGAAGTCGTTGCAGAGCATTCCGCAGATCTACGAGCTGCGTTCGACTGCCTCCGACGGCCAGGCGCAGTTCGTCATCATCTTCGATTTCAAGAAGGACATGACCCAGTCGGGCGACGAGGTGCGCAACGCGATTGCCGGCGTGCGCTACAAGCTGCCCATCGAGATGCGCGAGCCGGTGCTGTTCCGCGTCGATCCGGCGGCCGACCCCATCATGAACCTGGGGCTGTCGTCGACCACGCTGTCGCACGCGGAGATCTCGCGGCTCGCCGAAGACGTGCTGGCCGACCAGTTGCGCGGCCTGGACGGTGTCGCTGTCGTCAACGTCGACGGCGCGCTGAAGCGCGAGCTGTCCGTGCTGCTGCACGCGCAGAAGCTGCGCGAGTACAACGTGTCCGCGGGCGAAGTGGTGCAGGCGCTGCGTGCGCAGAACACCAACGCGCCCGTCGGCCGCGTCAAGGGCGAGCTCAGCGAGCAGAACATCCGCCTGGTGGGCCGCATCGAGTCGCCGCGCGAGTTCAACGACATCGTCATCAAGCGGCAGGGCAGCGAGGTGGTGCGCCTCGGCCAGGTGGCGACCGTGGAAGACGGCTTCGCCGAGCCCGGCAGCTACAGCCTGCGCTCCGGTCATCCGAACGTCGGCCTGTCGGTGATCCGCCAGCGTGAGGCCAGCACCGTCAGCGTGGCGCAACGGGTGCGCGACGAAGTCGACAAGATCAACAAGACGCTGCCCGAGGGCACCAAGCTCGAGGTCACGCGCGACGGCGGCGAGGAGGCTTCGGACAACCTCGGCAACGTGATCCACGCGCTGATCTTCGGCGCGGGACTCACCATCTTCGTGGTGTACGCGTTCCTGAACTCGTGGCGCTCGACGCTGATCACCGGCTTGTCGTTGCCGACCTCGGCGATCGCGGCGTTCATCGCCGTGTGGTTGTGCGGTTTCACGCTGAATTTCATGACGCTGCTGGGCCTGTCGCTGGCCATCGGCGTGCTCATCGACGACGCCATCGTGGTCCGCGAAAACATAGTCCGGCACATGGAGCGCGGCGAAGACCGCATCACCGCGGCGCGCAACGGCACCGCCGAGATCGGCCTCGCGGTGACCGCCACGACGTTCTCCATCGTCGCGGTGTTCGTGCCGGTGGCCTTCATGGGCGGCGGCGCCGGCGAATGGTTCCGGCCGTTCGCGGTGACCGTGGTGTCGTCGGTGCTGGTGTCGCTGTTCATCTCGTTCACGCTCGACCCGATGCTCTCCGCCTACTGGGGTGACCCGCCGGGCCACGCGCAGCGGCCGCGCAGGGGCATCGAGAAGTACTTCGCGAAGTTCAACCACTGGTTCGACAGCCAGGCGAACCGCTACGGCAACGTGATCGAGTGGTGTCTGCATCATCGCAAGTGGATGGCCACCGGCGCGGTGGTGCTGCTGGCCGGGTCGATCACCTACCAGGTGATGTTCGGCGGCAGCGAATTCCTGCCGAAGTCCGACTACGGCACGCTGGCGATCGAGGTCCGCACGCCTTCGAGCACCAGCCTCGAATACGCGCGCAACAAGGTGGAGAAGGCCGCCGAGCTGGCGCGCTCCATGCCCGAGACCAAGAGCACCGACACGCGCGTCAATCCCACCGGCGGACGCGTGTGGGTGGACGTGGGCGACAAGGGCGATCGGTCGCGTTCGCTCGAGGAACTGGCGGGCGATCTGCGCGGCAAGCTCGCGCAACTGGTGGGCGCCGAGTACGTGGTGTTCGACGACCTGAACCAGGGCGTGCGCAAGCCCGTGCAGATCCAGTTCTACGGCGAGGACTCGCGCCGGCTCATGGAGATCACCAGCGAGTTCATGGCCAAGGTGCGGCAGATCCCCGGCGCCGTGGACGTGGGCCTGTCCGAGCAGGATCCCAAGGACGAGCTGCGCATCGAGCTCGACCGTGGCCTCGCCAATCAGCTCGGCATCTCGGTGAACGACGCGGCGCAGACGTTGCGCGTGGCGTTCGCAGGCGTGGAAGTCGGCGACTGGGTGGATCCGGTCGGCGAGTCACGCGACGTCGCCGTGCGGCTCGCGCCCGAGGATCGCGTCAGCGCCGAGAACATCGAGCACCTGCCCATCGCCGTGACCGGCACGAACATGATGGTGCCGCTCGAGCAGATCGCGAAGGTCACGATGGACAAGGGTCCGGCGCGCATCAATCACCTGAACGGCAAGCGCACGGTGACCGTGGCGGCGAACGTGCAGGGCGTGGACGCCGGCAAGGTCACGGCCGAGGCCATGAAGATCGCGAACACCATCAACTTTCCGCAGGGTTATGGCCTAGGCCTGGGTGGTGCCTCGCGTGACCAGGCCGAGCTGTTCTCCGAGATGTTCACGGCGCTGATCATGGGCATCTTCGTGATGTACCTGGTGCTGGTCATGCAGTTCGGTTCCTTCACCGCGCCGATCGCCATCATGCTGTCGCTGCCGCTGTCGCTGATCGGCGTGGTGCTGGCGCTCAACGTGACGGGCGGCACGCTGAATCTCATGAGCTTCATCGGCGTGATCATGCTGATGGGCCTGGTGGCGAAGAACGCCATCCTGCTGATCGACTGCGCGCGCGACGAGGAGCGCCGCGGCATCGATCGCGAAGAGGCGCTGATGCATGCGGGGCGCCAGCGGCTGCGCCCGATCCTGATGACCAGCTTCGCGCTGATCGCCGGCATGATGCCGGTGGCGATCGGTATCGGCGAGGGCGGTGAGTTCTACTCACCGATGGCGGTGGCCATCATCGGCGGCGTGCTCGTCTCCACGCTTCTGACCCTGCTGGTGGTGCCGAGCTTCTACGACAGCATCGAGATCGCCGCCAGCCGGGCGAGCGTGAAGATGCATGCGCGTGCCGAACTCGGCAATCCGGTCGTGGCCTTCCTGCTCACGGTGGTCGAGGCGCTGCTCGCCGTCCTGGGACTGCGCGCGCTGTACCGCGGCATCTGCAGGCTGGTGCGCATCCCGCGCCGCGAGCACCCGGTGCTACGCGCCGCGCGCCGGACCGGCGAGCCCACCCCGCAGGGCTGGGAGGCGCCCAAGACCAGGACTCCCCACCCCATCCCCGTCGGTGAATAATGGGGACATTCTCCGTTTCCTAGCAAAAGGGGACAGGCCTCCATCGGGGCTGAGTCATCGATGTCCGCGAAGAACCTCATGACCAGCCCCGTGCCCTACGGGATCTGGGCGCTGGCGGTCGTGGCCGCCCTCGTCGGAACCTACTTCGGCGATCCCTACGTGTTCGGCTTCACCACGTTCGGCCTGTGCTGGCTGACGATCGCATTGGCCATCGTCGGCGTCGGGATCTGCGTGTTCTCGAAGCGGCTGCGCGCGCGCGATCGGGTGCTGATCGTCGCGGCGCTGGCCGTCGCGGCCGTGGCGATCGCGCAGGCATTCCGGATGCTCGCCGGATTCAACTGGGCCTAGCCGCGCTTGTCTCCTGATCCAGCTCTGTCCCCGTTTGCTAGGAAAGGGGGAATGTCCCCATTTTGTGGACGGTGGGATGCAGCGACTGCAGGTCGCCCGCGTGATGCGTGGTGATCAGGACGACGCGCTGCGCCGCGATCTCGCCGACGAACCCGATGAAAGCCATGATCGATGCCGCGTCGATGTCGTTTGTCGGTTCATCGAACAGCAGGATGGGCGGCGAGGCAATCAGCGCGGCGGCCAGCAGCAGCTTGCGCGCCGTGCCGGCGGACAGCGTCCCCAGCGGCGCGTCGAGGAATGCGTCGAGGCCCAGCGCCTGCACGACGCGCGCCGAGTAGGCGGCATCACGCCGGCTCGCCGGGTACAGCGAGACGATGAACTCCAGCAGCAGCCCGGATCGGATCCACGGCATGTCCGGCGGTACATTCGGCGCGAGAACGACGCGCGCCCGCCGATGATCGAGCGGGTGACCTTCGAGAAGAATTCCGCCGCTGGCCGGCGGCAATGCACCGGCGATCACATTGAGCAGCGTGGTCTTGCCGACGCCGTTCGGCCCGGTGAGCAAGTGCACTCCGGGCCCGAATCGCAGGTTGAGCTCGCCGAGCGTGCCTCGCGGCAGACGGAGCGCCTCGAGCGCCAGCACATGCTCGCGCCCGTCGATCACGTCATGGCTCCAAGGATGATCACGGCCAGCATCGTGGTGAAGGGCATGAACCAGCGCGTCACGCCCCAATCCAGCCGCGCGCCGGCGACGCCGAGGGCATACAGCACGCAAAAAATGCCGGCCTCGAGGCCGGTGCGGCCACCCCGGTCGAATGCCCGGCCCGCCAGCAGCGCGGCGCAGAACATGGCCGTTGGAACGAGATACAGCGGATTGCGCATGCGTCGCGTGAATTCGGCTTGCCCGGCAAGAAATCCAAGCCGGGCGAGCAGCGTGCTGCGAATCAAGGCAGGCAGCGAATGGAACGCCAACGTGGCGGTCGCCGCGACGAACAGCAGCACGCTGGCGCCCGAGGTATCGTTGGTTCGCAATCCGATCACGATCAGGCAGCTCGCCAGCGTGCCAAGCACCGCGCCCACGCGCATCAGCAGGTTGGCGCGCAGCTCGTTCGCAAGCAGCGGTACCACGAGCCCGCTGCGCAACGCCAGTGCGCCGGCGAACGCGCTGCGACGATGCTTCGATGCCGCGCGCGCCGCACCCGGTTGATAGGACATCCAGAGCGCCCAACCCGCCAGGCAGGCGCAGAGCGCGCGCATCCCTTCGATGCCACGGAATACCGCCGGCCAGGCAAGTGCGGCGAGCGCCAATGCACAAAAGCCGGCATGC
Source organism: Steroidobacteraceae bacterium (assembly GCA_035718265.1). Taxonomy (GTDB): domain Bacteria; phylum Pseudomonadota; class Gammaproteobacteria; order Steroidobacterales; family Steroidobacteraceae; genus CADEED01. Next base: position 7,042 of record DASTHJ010000019.1, read on the forward strand.
AACAGGCGACCACGCAGCGCCGTCAGGTTGACGGCCACGCTCGAGACGACCAGCGCGCCCAGTTCGATGACGGTTGTGGTCGCGGGTTCTCGTTGCTCTGTAAGCGGGTCGATCAGCGCCCAGCCGACGGGCAGCCACAGGAACGAGTACGAAAGCAGCGCGAGTACCGCGTCGGCGCGCAACTTCTGCGCGGCGGGCACGGGCAGTGAATCGAAGAACGGCGCGGCCTTCGGCATGAGTGCCGCCTCGCGCAGCGCGCGCAGCAGGATGAACGACAACCCCTGCCAGGCCGTGATGACGGCGATGCGATGCGCGGCCGGGGTCGCCGGGTCCGGCAGCATCGCCAGGGCCTGCGCCATGCCGTACACGAGCATCGCCACGATGGCGGTGAGGATGAAGGTGAGCGCGGCGGCGATCGCGATCAGCGCCTTGTCGATTCCCTGCAGCCAGCTGCGCAACGTGATCCGGAAATGCGCGTGCCGGATGGCGAGGTAGTTCGACGTCATCCGCCATATCAGACCATTTGCGGGGCACGCGCGCCACCGCCGGATGCCGCTCGCGACCGGCAGGCGGCGTCCGCTGGGTTCAGGACCGCGCGTCGGTCAGTTCGCGACGCTCAGCCACTGCGCGCTCGTCATGCCGATCCTGCCTGCGCCGGCGCCCTGCGGGCCGGTGAGCAGCGTGCCGAGCGAACCCACCGGATCCTTGCTGTACAGGTACATCGGCCCGCCGCCGTTGTGCCACACGAACGGAATCTGCGGCGCCTGTGAAGGACCAAGCGTGCTCAGCGGATCGTCGCTGTCGCCCTGCCAGGTCGCCCACGTGAAGCCGCGATCCTCGAACGTGGACTGCTGCGAGGCCTCCGGCATGAACTGCGTGTCGGTCGCGAGCAGGATGTGCAGGATGCCGAGGCCGCGGATCGCGCCGGTGTACGCGGGATTGCTCACGTCGGTCTGGTTGTTGCGCAAAGGCGTGAGCACGCCCCAGAACACGCTGTCCTCCACCTGCACCGCGCCGCCCTCCGTGGAGATGGCGCCATTCGAGGTGACGCCGAAGCTGTAGGTGGAGCCGAGCGCACTCGCCAGCGGCGGATTCGCCGCGACGATGTCGTCGCGCATCGCCTTGACGATGCGCGCGTTCGACGCGTCGATGTACAGGTTGTACGCGTGCACGTCGCCGCCGCGCAGGCGCGGCATGCGATCCTGCAGGTCCTTGTAATAGTTGTGATGCAGCGTGACGGTGTAGCTCGTCAGGCCCTCGAGGTTGTTCGAGCCGATCAGGTGGCCCTTCTTCTGCGGCAACGAGATCGCAACGACCTGCTCCTGCGTGAAGTAGTCGCGCAACAGGTTGTACATCGCGTTGCCGGCGCGGTTCGTCTCGAGCGCATCGAACTGCTGCTGCACGAAGCTGCCCGGCCCGGTGGCCGCGGGCACCACCTCGCTCCACGACACGGTGATGTTGCTCGCGCCCTTCTTGATGTCGAGCACGCCGTCGTAGGCCTTGGTGAACGTGCAGTGATCGACCCAGATGCCCGAGGTCACGCCGCCGCCATCACCAATCGTGACGAAGTCCCAGTCGTTGGTGTCGTATGCGCCGCGCGTGCCCTCGTCCCATTCCCACAGCTCGTCGAACCTCAGGTTGCGCAGGATGAGATTGGTGCCGTTCTTGATGTTGAACTCGGCGTGGCGGATGGTCGCGCCGTTCTTCGAGTAGATGGTCAGCCCGTTGAAGTCCTGGATGTCGAGCAGCGTGACACCGCTCGCGATCAGCGCCGGATGCTTGATCGCCGGCAGGTTGGCGCGCAGCGGGTTGCTCGACTGCGAGGTCAGCAGCGTGCCGACTTCGTTGTAGCCCATGTTGAGGTCGTTGAGGATCTCGATGACCTTCACCGGGTTCGCGCTCGAGGCCTTGGCGTCCCGCAGCGCCGCGACCAGCTCGGTGGCCGTGGTCACCTTGCGGTAACGGGGATCGTCCTCGGGGATGTTGCCGCCGCCCGTGACCGCGCCGGCTGCGTAGCCTTCCAGGTCGTAACGGAACACGTCGCCCACCTGCGCCGGCTCCGGTGGTGTCGCGCCGCGCGACAGGTCCTCCGGATGCGTGGGGCCGCTCGGCGGGGTCTCGGTGCCGCCGCCCTCGGTCGGCTCGCCGATCTCGCCCGTGAACGAATTGGGCGGGACGAGCAGGTTGCCCTCGGGGTCGCGGATCTGCACGTCGCTGAACGTGGCCGCGGCCGGCACCGTGTTGCTGCTCGAGCTGATGGCGAAGCCGACGAACAGCTCTTCGGGCAGCGCCGCGCCGAAGGTCTGCGTCGAGGCGGAGACGTAGGTCACGCCGCCGTCGAGCGAGGCCGCCGCGGTGTACGTATTGCCGGTGCGCATGAGCCTGAGGTAGCGCGCGCCATCGCCCGTGACCGTGATGCCGCTGTTCGAGTTGTTGCTGCCGGCCGCGAGCCGGTGGCTGCGTCCGAACGGATTCGTCGACGCGTTGAACATCGACGAGCCGTAGATGAACTCCGTGCCGGTGGTGGTGATGTCCGGCGTCAGCAGCAGCGCGGCGCGGCCCTGGTTGCTGGTGAGGCCGGCGAAATCCACGCCGTCGAGACGCGCCGTGAACACGAAGTCGCCACTGATCTTCGTGTACACGAAATGGAATACCTGTCGCGAGCTTTCGACCTTGCCGCGGCCGGAGAGGTTGAGCGCGTCGCCCGCCTCATTGGTGCTGTGCGTGCCGGCGGCAAGATTGGCGCCATCGTTGAAGTCGACGGCCTGCCACACCGATTCCTCGGGCGGGATCGTGATGTCGTAGCCGCCGCTGGTGACCGCGCTGTCGGAGAAGCCGTCCGCGCAGGCCACGGCCTTGAGCGTCAGCGAATTGCTGATCGCGATGGGGCCTTCATAGGTACTACCGACGCTGCAGCCCGGCGTCGAGCCGTCGGTCGTGTAGCGGAACGTCGCGCCCGGCGTCGCGGAGCTGAGCGTGACGTTCTGCGCGCCGGTGTAGGCGCCCGGCGCGGGGTCGAACACGGGCGCCGCCGCGGGCAGCCGGATGAGGTACGACGCGCTCGTCACGGCGCTGTCGAGCTTGCCCGTGGCGCAGGCGATGGCACTGAGCGTCACGTCCTGCGCGACCTCGATGGGTCCTGCGTAGACCGTGCCGCCGGCACAGCTCGGGGTGCTGCCATCCGCGGTGTAGCGGATGGTGGCCCCGGCCGTCGCGCTGCTGATGCTCACGGACTGCACGGCCGTGTACGTGCCGCCCTCGGGCGAGAACACCGGCGCCGCGGCCGGCTCCAGCGGCTTGATCACGTACTTGGCGGTGACGATGCGGCTCTCGGCGCGCAGCAGCGCGCAAGCCATGGCCTTGAACGTCGTGTCCCGCGCGACCGCGACCGGTCCGGAATAGATCGTGCCGTGCTCGTGCTCGCAGCTCGGCGCGCTGCCGTCGGTGGTGTACACGACGATGGAGCCCAGCGTCGGCGAGGACATCGTCACGTACTGTGTTCCCGTGTAAGTGCCCGGGGGCGGGGAAAATGTCGGCGAGTCCGCCTTCTTGCAGCCCGTCAAAGTTCCGGAAACACAAAGCGCGAGCACGCCGAGGCGTGCGGCAGTGGCCCAACCTTTCATCTCATTCCCCCTTGTGCCGAGACTGGTCGTTCTTCTGGGCGCGCTCCCGGTTGGCCGGGAATGCCACCGGTGTCATACTAGGGATAAGCGCGATTTGCAGTCAACCGCGGACTTTTACGTAACGCGTCTCAGGGCGTCGTTTCGACGATCACGCGCCGATAGCGCGTCAGCGCCGGCGTGCCGTCGTCGGTCACGGCGAGGATCACGTGCAGGCTGCCGGGCCGGAAGGGATTGCGCGGCATGGTGAAGAACGCCTCCGGCTGGTCGGCATGCTCGATGGATACCGGCGCGCCGCTTCGGCCCGAGGCGACGGTCAGCGTGCCGGCCTCGGGATAGCCGAACCACCGGTACGTCAGCATGTCGCCGTCGGGATCCGAGGAGCCGCGCGCGCTCAGGTTCACGCGCTCGCCGGGTTTGGCGCGCAATGCATCGGCGTGCCCGAGTCGCGCGACGGGCGGATGATTCGCCGCCGCGCGGGGCTTGATGGTCCAGTCCATGCGCGCGGCGAAATCATTCTGGAATGCCTCGCGCCAGCGCCAGATAGTCGCCTGCGCCGAGGTGTGCCACGCACCATCGATGCCCAGCACTTCGTCCTCGGCATTCGACCAGATCGGCCGCGTTTCAGGTCCGGCGAACCAGGGTCGCAGGCGTGGCGTGTACAGCTCGTAGCGTCCGCCCCAGCCGCCCCAGTCCGGATGCTCCGGTGCGTTGAGTCCGTTGTCGATGAGCCCGAGGAAGCTCGGAGTGTCGCCTTCCATCAGGTACTCGACCTGCGGGTACTGCGCTCCCAGTGGTCCCTTGGCGCGGATGTGTGGGTCGAGCCAGGGATTGTCGACGATGGCGAAGTTCGCGCCGGTGAATCGGCCGTGGAAGCGGTCGCCGCTGATGCCGCTCCAGGTGGCGTGGTGATACGCGCCGCCGGCATGGAAGCCCGGGCTCACGATGTAGAAGAGCCCGGGAAAATTCCGCCGGATCCACGGGCCACTGTCGTCCTGGTCGGATATCGTGTAGACGCGCAGCTTCGCGACGAATTCGCGCAGCTCGCGCGGTGAGCGTGTCGCGCGCACCGTCCACAGCGCCTGGGCCAGTACGTTCGGCCCGCCCCACACCGTGACCCACAGCGGCCGCGGATCCTTGCGATCGACCGCGGCGATCAGCCGCTCCGAGCCTGCCGAATCCATGCCCTTGCCGACGGCCTTCATGCCGTACGCCGGACGACCTTCCATGATGACGGCGCGCAACTGGTCGTCCGTCGGGAAGCCTGGCTCGTGCAATTCCAGGTTGTCGCGCACCCTGGCGTAGGCATCGACCAGCTCGCGGAGCCGCCACGCGGCCACCTGGTCCTGCTGGTGGATCGACGTCGTCGCCACCAGGCCTTCGACATCGAACTGGTTCGCATAGACGAGGAAACGCACCATCGACATGGCGTCGTCGGGCTCGTTCCCGATGTCGGTGAGCACGAGCACGCGCGGCTTGGGCGTCGCGACGACGGCGAAAGTCGCGAGCAGCAGGGCGAGCAGCCAGGCGTGAGGCTTCATGCCGCGCAGCCTAGCGCACGGAGAATTGCCGCGTGTACGCGAGGCACACCATGGCCGCCAGCCCCCATTGGGCCGAGGCATTGGTGGAGATGCCCGGACCTTCGTCCACGGCGTTCAACACTTCCGGGGGTTCGACGCGACGCGCGGCGAATTGCTGTGCAGGTCCGTAACCGTTGCGGCCGGCGGTGAATTCCTGCCAGGCGCGCGCGGCGAGCCTGGCATCCTTGCGCCGGTACGCCGCGAACGCCGTGAGCCGCGCGTGGCCTTGTTGCAGGTTCAGCGGCCCCAGCTTCTGGCCCAGCGCCGCCTTCTGTTCGGCGGGCGGCGCGTTGTACAACTCGCAATACTCGAGCCAGGCGCGTTCGAACTCCGGCACGTCGAGCAATTCGATGAGCTCCGCGCAGACTTCGGGCAGGCCGAACGCGGCGGACAGGTGCGACACGCTGATGGCATCGCTCGAGGCGCGATCGAAGGCGCCCGTGACCAGGTTGAGCCGCCCGCCGCCGGTGAAGAAGCCGCGTGGCTGCGCCGCGATGCTGCGCATGCCGGCGAGCAGGCGATCGCGGAATGTCGGGTCGCGCGTGCGTTCCCACTCCGTGAGCCAGGCGCTGGACAGCGAGCCCCAGTCCGTGCCGAAGCCGAGCCAGGCGGAGTCGCCTTGCGGATCCGGCGCCGGGCGCGAGGCGGCGTCGGGCAGCTTGCGCTCGGGCTGGATGGTGCGCAGCGTGCGCGCGCCTTCGTTTTGTTCGCGCATCAGGTCGCCGACGCGTTCGTCGCCGGTCAGGAAATAATAGAACCGCCGGTTCAGCGCCGTGCTGATGCGCAGTTGCTTTGCCGAGCAGCCCCAGTGCTGCACGTTGTGTCGCGAGCCCAGCGGCGCGAAGCGGCCGAGGTGATGCACGTCCACTTCTCCGGTGTGGCGGGTCATGGCCTCCGCGAAGCGGAAGACCTCAGCGCGGCCCGTGCGCAGGAAATGCATCCACAGCCACACGTCGGTGGCAAGCTCGGAGTTGTCCCAGGCATAGCCGCCGACGTCGTAGCGCCAGGTGTGGCGGTCGAAGTCATAGGTGTGCATGACGTCGCCGTAGTTCCAGAACCCGTACCAGCGCCGCTGATCCTGCTGCCCGCGATAGAAGTCGAACATCCAGTCGAGGCGTGCCTCGAGCGCGGCGTGCTCCGGCGGTGTCTGCGAGGGCAGCGAAACCGCATGCGCGAACACGCCGGATTCCACGAGGGTCTGCGGCGTCGGCACGATCACCGGTGGCTCACGCAGCGCCTGCGCCAGGTCCGCCAGGCGCGCGTGCGGCGGCGTGGCGGGCAGCATCCACAGCATCAGCTCGCTGGTGCGCGCCACGCCCAGCGGTGTGCCGAAGCCGGGTTCGTAGTCTTCGTAGGTGATCTCCAGACCGCCGTGGATCTGCTTCTCGTACGTGTCCTGTCCGAGGCCGTCGTGATAGAAGCGCAGGTCCATGGGACCGGCCTCCGGCGCCCACATCCACAGCGTGATGCTCGCGACATCGCCCTGTGCCGCGCGGATGTCGAGCTGTGCCGGATGACTCTGCCAGAAGTTGCGGATGCCGAAGGCGACGCCGCCGCCGGGATCGCCGAAGTAGCCGAGCCCGCTGGCGCGCGCGCCATGATCGCTGTCCAGCCAGGCGTGGCCATCGGCGGTGCGCTTGCGGATGCGGAAGGAATCGGCGCTGGGCTGGAACAAGGTCCAGTCGCCGAAGGCCGGTACGTATTGCAGC
>DASTHJ010000020.1:0-17213 GCA_035718265.1 Steroidobacteraceae bacterium
CCTGGATCGCGAGCAGGAAGAACGATGTGATTCCGAGCAGCGTCGCCAGACAAATCCCCTTTGTACGAACCCTTCATCAGTAGGCCCGATCCGTGCGGATCACGGCGATCACCGTGGCCACGAGGATCTGCAGGTCCAGCAACGGCGACCAGTTGCGCATGTATTCGAGATCGAAGACCACTCGCGCTTCCATGTCTTCCACACGTGTCGTTTCGCCGCGGCAACCGCGTACCTGTGCCAGCCCGGTGATGCCCGGCAGGACCTTGTGCCGAACCATGTACCGTTTGATCAGCTTGCGGTATTCCTCGTTGTGAGCCACCGCATGTGGGCGGGGTCCTACGAGGCTCATGGTTCCCTGCAGCACGTTCAACAGTTGTGGCAGCTCGTCCAGCGACCAGCGACGCAGGTGCCGCCCGATCGGCGTGACGCGTGCGTCGTTGCGACGCGCCTGCGTGACGCGCGTGCCGTCCTCGGCCACGGTCATGGTGCGGAACTTGTAGACCTGGATTTCGCGGCCATCGAGCCCGTAGCGACGCTGGCGGAACAACACCGGCCCCGGCGAACCGCGCCTCACCGCCCACGCGATGCCTAACAACATCGGCGAGAGCAGCAGGATGCCGAGCGACGCCAGCGTCACGTCCATGAGCCGCTTGACCAGGCCGCGGTACCCGTGGAACGGCGTCTCGCACATCGCCACCACCGGCAACCCGAGGATCTCGCTGGTGCGCTGCTGGATCATGTCGAAGCCGCTGACGTCGGGCACGAAGTAGATGGACGCGGTGGTGTCGCCGAGCTCGCCGACCAGGTCGCGCATGCGGCTCACCTGCCCCGGCGGGATGGCGATGAAGATCACGTCGATGCCGCGGCTCTTGACGAAATGCGGCACGTCGGCGAAGCGCCCGAGCAGCTGCGCGTGATCCGCGCAACCCAGGCGGTCGCTGCCGCGGTCGTCGAAGAAGCCGGCGACCGACATGCCGAGCTCGGTGTGCCGCGCCAGCCGCCGCGCCAGCTCCTGGCTCGCGGTGGTGCAGCCGACGATGATGGCGCGGCGCGCGTGCGCCGAGTCCATCAGCAGCGCGCGCGTCACCGCGTGCAGCAGCAGCTGCAGGATCACCAGCAGCACCGGCGTGACCAGCACCCAGGTGACCACCACGCGGCGCGAGAATTCCTCCGAGAACTTGGTGACGTAGCCGAGGGCGAGCAGGCAGGCCACCAGCACCGCCCAGCGCCACAGCATGTTGGTGGCGAGCTCGATGCGGCTCGAGACCACCTGAGAGGTGGTGTTGCCCGGCAGCACCGCGAGCGTCAACGTCGCGGCGAGGATCGACAGCACCAGGAAGGGCCGGTCGTACTCCACGTCGTACAGGCGCGTGAGTGGATAGAACATCACGCCGGCGAGCACCGCCGGCAGCGCGTCCATGAGCCACAGCAGCACCGGCGCCATCAGGGAGGTGCCGCGCTTGAAGATGATGGGCTGGCTGACCTGGGACTGGTAGTCAGCCGCCGAATGGATCCTTGGGGAATTCATGCGCGCCTCTCCTTGGCCCGCAGAATAGGAAGGAGCCGGCGTCTGCGACGCCGGCCCTCTTCCCTTTGACTTATCGCCCGACGATTACACGTCGCGGCGTGGCTCCTACAGTGCCGCTCACTTGACCGACAGTGATACCGGAGCCGTCGGACTCAGCGACGAAGTCACACCCTGCATGCCGAGATCGAGCTGGTGCAGCCAGTTCTCCAGCTTGGTGTAGCCGTTCGACTGCACCGTGCTCGGGCTCGAGGGAATGGTGAGTCGGCGCGTGTTCTGCGTGTAGGTGGGCCAGCCGCCGGCGTTCTTCTTGCAACGCGTCGTGCCGTTCGGCGCGACGCAGTTGATGATCTGCCCGGTGCGCGTGCGCACGCTGAACACGATGCGCCGGTCGGTGCGGTCGCGGTTGACCGGCCGCGCGCCGGCATTCGCGAGCACGCTGCTGTACACGGCGCTGTGCGCGTTCTTGATCACCTTGATGCCGTCGTTCCACACCGGCCGCGAGCTGGTGGTCAGCAGGCCGGAGATCACGTCGCCGCCGGTGAAGTTCACCAGGCTGTTGATCACGAAGCCGCCGGACTCGGGCGCCCAGTTGTCGTTGAGGTACACGCGCGAGCCGGACACCAGCGAGGCGCTGCCCTTGGTGCGCAGGTAGATGGGACGCGTGGCACGCGAGTAGTCCGGTCCGCGCAGGAACGCGTTGCCGACCAGCGAGCTCTTGGTCACGCGGCTGTAGTCGGTCTGGCCGTCGTAGTCCATGGTGCCGCGGTTGTAGACCAGGTTGTTCACGAACACCAGCTCGCGCGAGCGCGCCAGCGGATTGCGCTCCACCATGTGCGCCAGCAGGTTGCCGATCATCGTGACGCGACCGCCGGAGGCACTGCTGCCGAGCAGTACGCCATAGCCGTGCGGGATGCGCGTGGTCTGCGTTTCGTCGTCCGTGTGCAGCGACTCGTTCAGCGCCTCGGCGAAGATGTTGTTGGAGAGCGTGATGTTGTCGTGCGGACCCCAGACGCTCGCGGTCTCGTCGATGGCCCACTCGAACGTGCAATGGTCGACGACGATGTTCTTGACCGGCTTGGCCGTCGTGCCCTCGATCTTCAGCGAGTCGCGGTTCTGCGGGTTGGGACCGACCGGGTCGTCGCCGGCGCGCACGCGCAGGTGCTGCACGAGCACGTCCGAGGTCACGATGTCGAGCGCCGCGCCCCGGATCATGATGCCCGGCGCCGGCGCCGTCTGTCCGGCGATCGTGATGTTGCTGTTGCGGATCTTGAGGTCCGAGGTGAGCTTGATGATGCCCGAGACCTCGAACACGCAGACGCGCGGACCGGAAGCGTCGATGCAGGCCTTGAGCGAGCCCGCGCCGTCGGCCTTCAGGTTCGTGACCTTGTACACCTTGCCACCGCGTCCCGCGGTGGTTTCGATGCCATAGCCGGCCGCGCCCGGGATTACGGGTCGCGCCTGGGCTGTCGTGGCACCCCATGTCAGCGCCATTGCCGAAGCGATGGCCGTGGACAGGACGCTGGACGTCAGGCGAGGTGCGCGAAGGCGGCGGTATCTGGCTAGGGTCATTCCTGGACTCCCTGGAAGTGGTGGTTGACGAAAAAAGCGGATGCGGAAAACGCGATCAGATGTATTTCATCGCCGGCGGCGTGGGCGGCCCTTCGAGGCCGTTGGCGTTCACGGCGATCACGGCGAAGTACCAGACGCCGGGCGCGAGGTCGGTGAACTCGTACGAGGTCTGTGCCGGGTCGTCGATGTACACGCTGTGATCGAGCTCGTCGGCCGAGCGGCCATAGACGATGCGGTATCCGGCGAGGTCGTCGAGCGGCGAGCCGTCGCCCTTGGCCATGGGTGGCTCCCACTCGAGCGTCGCGGCCACCGTGACTCGCGGTACCACGGTGATGGAAAACGGCGGCGTGCTCGCGCGCTGCGAGCCATCGGCCACGGTGACGGTGATGCTTTCGTAGGCGCCCACGTCGGCGTCAGCCGGCGTGCCGGTGATCGCCCCGGTGGCCGGGTCGAGATGCGCCCAGGGCGGCAGGTTCTCGGCCGTGAACTTCAGGTGATCGCCGGCGTTGCTGACCTTGGGCTTGAACTCGTAGGGTTCGCCGGCGCGCGCATATGCGGCGGCGTCCGCGGAAATCTCCGGCGGGCGATCGCCCTCGGCGTCGGAGTCGCCAGTCAGGGGCGCGGTCGCGCTCGCGGTCGTGGTGTCATCGGGTCGGGTGTAGCAGGCGTGCAGCCCAACCAGCACCACGGCGAGTAGGACTACTCCCACGAAATTGCGAAAGCCCAATTGCATCTGTCGGATTCCTCCGTCCCTGTCCCTCATGGACTGGGGCGATTACGGCTTCCGAATGCAATCGATTCAACGCGATAGAAAAAAAATGCCGCGCCGGCATTCGTCTCCGATCACCGACAAACGAATTATTTCAAATACTTAGTGGCCCGGCAGGGTTCCCCCGGGTGTCGAAAATTGTGAAGTGAGGGCGGCGACCCGGTGGCAGCAGTGTCCGATGAGCGGTGTCAGACGAGGAAGATGCGCATTCGCTCTGCGGGTCCGACACCCTCTTCCCGCACTCTTATATATGCCCGCCTACCAGCAGGCACCCTCGTACCGGCACCGCAACAGGTCACGGTTCGGCAGGTTGACGAGGTCGACGAGGTACTGATCCGGCCGGACCCGCACCTGCAACGCTGCGTCGAGGGCGGGCTGCTGCAGCCCGACCAGGATCACCTCCGAGGGATCGATCATCTCGCCCAGGTCCTCGCACAGCAGCGAGCCGATGTGCGGAATGTGCGCCTCGATGTAGCTGCGGTTCGCACCTAACAACCTCGAGAGCTGCACCTCCGGATCGAAGATGCGCAGCTCGCAGCCCTCGCCGATCAGGCGCTTCGCCACGATCACCAGCGGGCTTTCGCGCAGATCGTCCGTGCCGGTCTTGAACGACAGGCCGAGCATGCCGACGCGCGGCCGGCCGAGCCTGAGGATCTTCTCGACGGCGTGCTCGATGTGTGCGCGGTTGCTGGCCAGCAGGCTGGCGAGCATCGGCACTTCCAGGTCCTTCTGCTTCGCGATGTGCGTCAGCGCGCGCAGGTCCTTCGGCAGGCACGAGCCGCCGAACGCGAAGCCGGGCTTGAGGTACGCCGTGGAAATGTTCAGGCGCGTGTCGGCGCACACCAGCCGCATGACCTCGTGCGAATCGATGCCGAGCGATTGCGAGATGCGGCCGATCTCGTTGGCGAAGGTGATCTTGAGCGCGTGGAACGCATTGCAGCTCATCTTGAGCGCCTCGGCCACGCGGATGCTGGTGACCAGGAAGCGCGCCCCGAGGTGCCGGAAGATCTCGCGCACCGCGTCGACCGCGGCCTCGCAGTTGCCGCCGACGATGGTGTACGGCGGAGGGTCGTAGTCGCGGATCGAGCTGCCTTCGCGCAGGAACTCCGGCTGGAACGCCAGGCCGAAATCGACGCCCGAGCGGCGGCCGCTGACGCGCTCCAGGATCGGCTCGATGTGCTCTTCCAGCGTGCCCGGCTGCACCGTCGATCGCACGACGATGGTGTGGAACTCCCGCTTGTCGCGCAGCGCGACGCCGATCTGCTCGGCGAGCCTGAGGATGGCCGAGAGATCCTGGCTGCCGTTGGCCGCGGACGGCGTACCGACGCAGACGAACGACACCTCGGTATCGCGCACCGCCTGCGCGGCGTCGTCCGTGACGTTGACGCGCCCCGACTCGACGACGTCGCGCATCAGCTCCTGGATGCCTTCTTCGAGGATCGGCGACTTGCGCGCCCGGATCAGTTCGAGCTTGGCCGGGTCGATGTCGACGCCGATCACGCGGTGCCCGTCGCGCGCCAGGCAGGCGAGCGAAACGGCGCCGACGTAGCCCAGCCCGAAGACGCTGATGTTCTTGAGCTTCGCAGGACGGGGACTGTCCCCATTTTCCTTCCGGAAAACGGGGACTGTCCCCCCTTCGTGGTCCATCGTCGGCGCGAGCGCGGAGATCTCCGGCGCGCCCGCCGGAGTACCGCCACGGTCAGTAATAGGCACTTTCGTTGCGTTCCTTCGAGCGGTTCAGCACCACGCCGAGCAGGTTCATCTCCGCCAGCACTTCCTTGGCACCGCGCAGCATGGAGCGGCCGCTCATGCCCTCGGAAACCACCAGCAGCAGCGAATCGAACTGCGGCGCGAACGCCAGCACGTCGTCCGAGGCGAGCAGCGGCGGCATGTCGAAGATCACCACGCGCCGCGGCACCTCGCGCTCCAGCGCCTGCAGGAACTCCGACATGCGCGGCGAATTCAGGAACTCCGAGGAGTGCTGGAAGGCGCGCGCGTTCGGGATGACGCCGAGACGCTCCGAGTGCAGCTTGTAGACGATTTCATCGAGCTCGGCCTTGCCGAGCAGGTAGTCCGACAGGCCCTTCTCGAAGCTCATGCCGAGGTAGTTGGCGATCTGCGGCCGCTGCAGGTCGAGGTCGACGAGGAACACGAAGGTGTTCACGTCCTGCGACAGCGCCAGCGCCAGGTTGATGGCCGTGAGCGTCTTGCCCTCGCCCACCGACATGCCGGAGACCGCGATCGAACTCCACTTGTGCATGTCGAGACGTCGCAGCACGCGCGTACGCAGGATCTTGAAGGCGCGCAGCGCGGCGGTGTCCGAAACCGCGGGCAGCACGCACTGTCGCTCCATCGCCCGTACGTCGACCGCGGCGTTCTGGAATCGCCGCGCCTGCTGCAGGTCCGCGGGCGCCGCGCTGACGCGACGCACGCGCTGACGCAGGTACGAGGACTCGATGGCGTTCGGACGTTCCGCACCCGTGCGCTCGGCGCCGGCGCGCTCGGCAAAGTTGCGGCGGATCGCGTCTTCCATGGTTGTGCTCATTGATGTCTCTCTCCAACGTCAGAGGAAATTCTGGATCACGGTGAATGCCACCCACACGCCGACCACCGCGCTGGCGGTGGCGGCGGCGAAACGCCAGGCGCTGCGGCGGCGCGAACGGGAATTGCGGATCATCGGGATCGCGACCAGCGGCGAGACCGACAGCAGCTCGCGCACGTCGCGCGCGCCGCGCACCTTCGGATCGAGCGCCTCGGCCGCCACGGTCGCGGTCAGGGCGAGGACCACCGAAGCGACCAGGCCGATCAGCAGGATCGCCAGGCGCTGCGGCTTGGAGGGCTGCGCGGGCAACATGGGCGACTGCACCAGCCGGAACTCGTCCGCGCGGCCCCCAACAATGGCCGCTTCGCTGACCTCGGCATCCATCTGGCGGTTCAGCAGCTGTTCGTACTTCTCGCGCGCCACCGTCAGGTCGCGCGTCATGTTGGCGTACTCGCGCTCCACCTGCGGCGTTTCGGTGACATTCTTCTCGAGGCCGTTGAGCTTGGCGCGCAGCGCGGCGTTCTGCGCCGAGATGCTCGCCAGCTGGCTGTCGATGGCGTTGATCTGCGTGCGCAGCTGCATGCCCACCGGCGTGCCGTCCGCGAGCTCCACGTCGCCCTTCTCGCCCGACTTGATGCGCGCCTCGAGATTGGCGATCTCGCGCTGCAGCTTCTTCACGTCCGGATATTCCTCGCCGTAGCGCTGGCGCGCCTGGGCGAGCGTGGCGCGCTTGGCGTTGAGCTGCGAGCGCAGCGACGAGCCCGCCGCCGCCGTGGTGCCGAACTTGAGTGCGTCGATCTGCCGCCGCAGCGCGATCATGTCCGGATGACTCTCGTCGTACGACGAGCGCATGCGGGCGTACTGGTCCTCGAGCTGCCGCAGGCTCGTGGAATCGATGCCCTGGGAGCGCTGCTGGTCGAGCTGCGCCGCGAGGAACACGCGCTCCTGGCGCAGCGCGCGCGCCTGCATGTCGTTCTGCGCGATCTGCGCCTCGGTACGGTCCATCATCGACATGTTGACTTCGGTGAGCTCGGGGAGCTGGCCGTAGTTGGCGCGCTTGAATTCGGCGATCTTGCCTTCGAGCTTGGCCACCTCGGTGCGGATGCGCTCCGCCTCCTTGGCGTAGAACTCGGCGGCGTTCGAGGCGCGGCCCTGGCGCTGGCGGCGATGCTCGGCTAGGAACGCCGATACCAGCCATTGCGCGCCCTGCTGCGCCTTGTCGGGCACGCGGTTGTCGTACGACACCGTGAACGCATCGACCACGTCGCGCTCGCGCCCGGTGCGCGGATCGAGGATCGGCGTCGTCACGATCTTCACGTCGATGTCGCGGCGCATGCGCGCCAGCATCGCGTGGTCGTCCTCGATGTCCGGGTACAGGTCGTGCGTCTGGGCGAGCTTGCGCAGGTTGTTGTCGGTCAGCACCATGCCCTTGAGGTTCTGCACGTACTGGTCGGCATAGTCGGACTCGCCGCCGTTCAGCGGCTGCCCGGACAGGCTCTGCGCGCCCGAGCGGTCGTCGATTTCCACGAGGCCGGACGACGTATAGATGTCCGGCAGCGTCAGCGACAGCAGGATCGCCAGTACCGCGACCGGGATCGCGACACCGAACAGCAGCGCCTTGCGGCGCGCGATCGCGTGTACGTAGTCGGAGAATTCGGGAGAGGCCTGGGCTTCCATTGAGCTTTCCTTCAGCGTCGGCGTTGCACGGGTTGATAGAGAAATGAAACGGTGGCGCCGTTCGAGGTGGCCGCGTCGGTGACCGACTGCTCGAACTTCTGCCACGTGTAGTCGTAGGCGACGCGCAGCGAGAACTCCTCCTGCCAGCGCCACTGCAGGCCGACGTCGCCGGTGGCGTACGTGCGCTCGCGGAACGTCGAGTCCGGATCCACGTCGTCGTCGTGCGTGCCGCGGATGCCCGCGAGGAAGGCCAGTCGCGGCGTCATGTCGTAGGTCCAGCGCAGGCGCAGCTGGTCGCGCGCCACCAGCACGCCGGCCGACGACGGTCCGACGCCACGCGTCAGGTCGAGGAACACCTGGCTGCGGCCCAGCAGCGCGCTGACGCCGCCGCCGGCCAGCCAGGCGGTCTCCGTGCCGCCGTTCAGCAGCTCGACCTGCTGGGCACCGAGTCGCAGGTACTTGCGCGTTTCGGCCGCATTGCGCGTGTCCCACTGCAGCTCAGCGCCGTAGGAGTTCGACTCGCCCTGCGTGTCGATGTCGAAGTTGGCGCCGCGCAGCCGCACCGTCAACGAGGTCAGGGGCGACAGGCGTGTGACCAGGCCGGCGTACACGTCGGCCTCGCGGAAATCGATCTGCGCACCGGCGATCTCGCTGTCGTAGCCCACGTCGACCACGTTGCCGCCGAACTCGAGCGAGCGCCGCTGCGACATCTCGTACTCGAACACCGGCCGCAGCGAAGCGCGCGTGCGGCGGTTCTTGACCAGCACCACGCCCGAATCGCCGATGTCACCGTTGCCCAGGCTGGCGTCCGGCGGCAGCTCCGCGTCCGGCTGCTCGCTGTTCACCACGTCCTGGTCGGCGAACTCGGCGATCAGGTCGCTGCTGAAACGCTGGCCGCGGTGCTGCCAGTCGAGCGTGGCGAAGTAGTCCACCGTGTCGAGGTCCTGCTCGTCGGGGAAGTACGTGCCGCGCACGCGTGGCGTGAAGCTGAACTCGCCGGCGGGATTGCGCGCGCGGATCTCCAGCTGCGCGTCCGCGAGCGGCCCCTTGACCTCGATCTCGGTGCCGGGCTGCGTGAGCCGGTAGTTGTCGTCGAACAGGTATCCGACTTCGAGCGTCGGGTTCAGCTCCCAATCGGCGCCGGCCGCCGCGAGCGGCAGCAGGCCAGCGGCCATGGCCGCCGCCAGTCGTGCGACACGGCGCTGCGCCTCGTCCCTGGAAGCAGCGTTCCTCACGGCACGACCACCACGTCGCCCGCCTGCAGGTCGATGTTCTGGTCCATGCGCCGGCCCTTGACCACGTCGTTGTAGCGGAACGGGATGGATTGCTTGCCGGTCGGCGTGCGACGCAGCACCACGATGTCGCCGAGCGACGCGAACGGCGTCGTGCCGCCGGCCATGGACAGCGCCTGCATCACGTCGACGCGCGGGTTCATGATGAACTCGCCCGGCTTGTTGACCTGGCCGATCACGTAGATCTTGTTGCCGCGGATCTCCTGGATGGACACGGTGACCACCGGGTCGGAGATGAACTTCGTGAGCCGCTGCGACAGTGTCTTGTTCAGGTCGGCGACGGTCTTGCCCTTGGCGTCCACCTCGCCGACCAGCGGGAACGAGAACGATCCGTCGGGACGCACCAGCGTCTCCTTCTGCAGGTCCGGTTCCTTCCAGACGCTGATCGACAGCACGTCGCCGGGCTTGACCGTGTAGTTGGGATCCTGCGCCATGACGTTCGTGGCCCAGGCCAGCGCCATGATCACGCAGGCCGCCATCAGCAACTTCTTCATCGTTGTTCTCCAGCAGGGTTGAGCAGATGTTCGTAGGCGGCGAGCAGCCGCGGCGCCTCGTGCTGCCACGACAGCACGTGCTCGATGCGTTCGCGCCCGCTCGCGCTCATGCGCTGCCGGGCGTCTTCGTCGGCGAGCAGCGCGACCATCTTCTGCGCGAGGTCCGCGACGTCGTTCGGACGCGCGTACCAGGCGGCGTCGCCGGCGGAGACGCGTCCCTCGGTGAGATCGAACTGCACCAGCGGCTTGCCGAGCGCCATGTACTCCATGACCTTGTTCATCGTGGAGCGGTCGTTCATGTCGTTGGCGCGATCCGGGTTCACGCAGATGTCCGCGGTGTTCAGCATCTCGAGCAATTCGGCGTCCGGCACGCGGCCGGTGAAGGTGACGTACTCGGTGATGCCGAGGTCCCTGGCGAGCCGGCGCATCGACTCGAGCTCCGTGCCGCCACCGACCAGTCCGAACTGGATGTCGGTGCGGCCCAGGTGCTTGACGATGAGCTGCACGGCCTGCAGCAGCAGGTCGATGCCCTCCTGCTTGCCCATGACGCCGACATAGCCGACCAGGTACTTGCGGCCCTGCTTCAGTGCCGGGTTGGCCGGCACGATCTTCATGCGCGTCAGGTCGGGCCCGGAACGCACCACGAACACACGCTCGGGCGGCACGCCGCCGCGCGAGAGCGCGATCTGCCGGTACGACTCGTTGGTGGAGATCACCAGGTCGGCGGTGCGGAAGGTCATGCGCTCGAGCGCGCCCAGCAGCCGGTAGCCCAGGCCGCGCCGGTTGAACTTGGCCTCGTACAGCTCCGGGTTGATGTCGTGGTGATCGAACACGAACTTCTTGCCGAACAGCTTGTAGAACCGGCCGATCAGGAAGATCGTGTCCGGCGGATTGCAGGCATGGATGATGTCGAAGCCGCGGCCGAAGAGGATTTTCACCGACAGCCAGAACTCCATGAGCAGCGCCACGCCGTACTCGAGCGCATAGCCGAGTGCGCCGTCGGCCTCGCGCGGCAGCGGGTGGCGATGGATGTCGATGCCGTCGATGCGCTCGAAGCTCTTTTCGTAGCCGGGCGCCTTCGGGCAGATGATGGACACCTGGTAACCGGACGCGGCCAGCGTGCGCGCCTCCTGCATGACACGCCGGTCGAACGGACACGGCAGGTTCTCGACGATGATGAGCACGCGTCGGCCGCGCACGCGCGTCACCGCCGGCACACGCGACTGCACGTCGTCGACGGTGCCCAGCGCTTGCGCCGGACGATCCGCGCCGCGTTGCATGGCGGCGCCGTTGGCGGATTCGGACACTTCGGCCTCCCGCAATGACGACTATCTGAGGGCGAGCACGAGGCGACGCAGATTGCGGTCGCGCGCCACCGGCTCCACGATGAAACCCATGGACATGGCCAGCATCTGCATGGGCCGGTTGGACCAGGACATCTCGCCGATCAGCCGCGCGATGCCGGCGCGACGCGCGTGGCGCACCAGCGTCGACAGCAGCGTCCTGCCGACCTGCTCGTCGCGGTAGCCATCGCTCACGGCGACCGCGAACTGCGCGCCGCCGTCGTCGCGACGGCAGGCCACGACGCCGACGATGCGATCGCCCGCCGCGGTGTTCTCGAGTGCGGCGAATCCGACGGCTTCGTCGGCGCTCGACAACACGTGTTCGAACAGCAGATCCCCGATGGCGCGGATCACCGGCTGTTCGCGCTCGGGCGCGGTGCGCGCCAGGCCGAGCGCGAATTCGGCGAGCAGCCGGCGGTCGCCCGGCGAGATCTGGCGCACGCTGTAGGCGCGGCGCGACTTCGGCATGTAATACCAGCGTCGCGCGAGCCACGCTCCGGTGACACCGTTGGGGAATCGGGCGATCGAAGGCGCATCCGAGATTCTCTGCATGGCAGGTAGCCTCGCGTAACGCGAGCCGAGGTGCCGTCGGACGCCGTGCGGTGCGATGCTGGAAAAAACCTGCACGTGCCGGATACACCACGCGCGAGGCCCGGCGGCCTCCGACAGAGTTTTCCGTCATGCAACATCGCCGCCCGGCGCGCGCTGCCTCGTCGAGGCGCCGTTCAGGGCCTCCCCGTGCGTGAATGCGCGGCGCTGTAGGAGTGAACCGACAGCGCCTTCCTGAGCACGCCTGCAATACTGCGGGCCGCGCATGAAGTCCCAATCACTCTCCATGGCCACGATGCGGGCATCGCGCTTGCTGGCGGGCGTGGCGCTGGCGGCGAGCCTCTTGCTGCTGATCGGCCATCTCACGTGGCGGACCTCTGCGGCTGCCGACCTGCCGCGATGGATGTCGCCACAGGCGACGCTGGCCGGCATCGCGCTGGCGTTGGCCGCGCTCGCCGTGAGCACGGCGCCCCGCTGGGCCCGGGCCGCCGGCCAGGTGCTCGCGCTGCTCGTCTGCGCGCTCGCACTGGGCACGCTGCTGGCGCATGCCCTCGATCTGGGAACGCTCGACCTGCGCCTCCTGCCGGTCCGCGCGCGTGCGGCGCTCGAGCCGCTGCTGGGCCCCGGCAGCGAGATCGCCGGCGCGACGGCTCTCATGTTCACGGCCACCGGCATCGCGGTGATCTCCACACCACTGCACACGCGCTTCGGAGCGCAGGCGTTCACGGCGTCCGCGACGGTCGGCCTGCTGCTCATGGCGACCTCGCTGATCGGACTGCTGCTCGGCAGCGCCACGCTCGCCAGCCTCGGCATCGATCGGGTACCCGCGCCCAGCTCGATCGTGGTCGGCGGCCTGCTGCTGCTCGCGGTCCTGGGGCAGCGCGGCGACGCCGGCTGGCTGCCGGCGCTGCTCAGTCCTTCGGCGGCCGGCAGTTCGGCGCGCGGCGTGATCGCCTGGACGGTGCTCGGGCCGCTGGCGCTGGCATTGCTGGCGTTGGCCGGTGAGCAGCAGGGCTTCTTCAGCCTGCACTTCGCGTTCGCGCTGATGGCGGCGACCACCTGCTGCGGACTCACGGCAGTCGTGGTGTGGAACGCCACGCGCGTCGAGCGCGCGCAGCAGCGTGCCGCCACCGCCAGCGACGCCATGCAGCTGGCGGCGAACCGCCTGCGCCTGGCGAAATCGGCCACCGGCATCCAGATGTGGGAGTGGCTGCCGAGCACGCGCGAATGGATTTCCATCGACGGCGCCGAGCGTCTCGATCCATCTGCCAACGAATACCTGGAAGCGGGCCTGGCGCGCACGCTGCGCGACGGCAAGTCGGAGTTCGAGTTTCCATTGCGCCGCGTGGGCACGGATGACCTGCCCGCCGACGAGCGCTGGATGCTCGCGACCTGCTGGCGCGAATCGCGCGAGCGTGGCGCGGCGAGCGAATGGGTCATCGTCGGCATCACCGTCGACATCACCGAACGCAAGCTCGCGGCCATGGCACTGGAGAGCAGCGAGACGCGGCTGCAGCTGGCCGCGCGCGCGCTGCCCGGCTTCGTGTACGACTGGAACTGCGCCAGCGGCAAGATGCTGCGCACGTCCGGCATCGAGCGGATGCTCGGCTACCAGGGCGCGGAGATCTCGCCGGTGAGCCGCTGGTGGGAGGAGCTGGTGCATCCCGACGATCGCGGCTTGTCGCCGCCCGCGCGCGTGGCGCGCGCCGCCGCCGATGCCGAAAGCCTGGCCTGCGAGTACCGCGTGCGCCATCGCAACGGCAACTACGTCTGGATCTGGGATCACTGCATCCTGGTGCGCGACCGCGGCGGTGCGATCACGCGCGTGGTCGGCACCGTGCTCGACGTCACCGAGCGCAAGGAAGCCGAGGCGCGGCTGGCCGCCAGCGAACATCGTTTCAAGGCGGCGGTGCTCGCGACCACCGGCATCTTCTGGACCTTCTCGCGCGACGGCCGTGCCGTGGGTGAGCAGACCAGCTGGAGCGCCTTCACCGGCTTCGACGATGCCGAGCTGCGCGACATGGGATGGCTCGCCGCGCTCCACCCCGAGGACGTGGCGCAGACGCGCGAGGCCTGGCGGCGCGCGCTCGAGAGCGGCGATGAACTGATCACCACGCACCGCGTGCGGCGGCGCGATGGCGTGTATCGCACGTTCTCGGTGCACGCCGTGCCGGTCACCGACGAGCGCGGCGAGATCGTCGAATGGGTGGGCTCGCACACCGACATCACCGAGCAGCGCGAGGCCGAGCAACGCGTGCGTGACAGCCTGCAGCGGCTCGAGCTGGCGCTCGATGCGGCCAGCATCGGCATGTGGGACTGGGACCTGGACTCCGGCCGCATGACCTGGACGCGCCAGACGCACCTGATCACCGGCGTGCCGGAACCCGACTTCGGCGGACGCGCGGAGGAATTCTTCGGCCTGATGCTGCCCGCAGACGCGGACCACGCCGCCGTGTTCCGTGGCAACGGCAGCGCTGCCGAAGCGGTGCGCGAGTCGGAGCTCGAGATCCGCCGGCCGGATGGCACGCTCCGCTGGATCCAGATGCGTGCCACGACGCTGCGCGACGCGGCGGGCCGCGCGCATCGCGTGGTCGGCACGCTGCGCGACGTCACGCGGCGCAAGGATCTCGAATCCGAGCGCGAGGCGCTGTTGGCCGCGGAGCGCGCCGCGCGCAGCGAGCTGCTGGCCGCGGGCCAGGCCAAGGACGAGTTCCTGGCGACGATTTCCCACGAGCTGCGCACGCCGCTCAATGCGATCCTGGGATGGACCACGCTGCTGCAGCGGCCGCGCGTCGACGCCGCCACGATTGCCGACGGCCTCAAGGTCATCGAGCGCAACGCGCGCGCGCAGACCCAGCTGCTCGGCGACCTGCTGGATGCGAACCAGCTGATGTCCGGCAAGCTGTCGCTGAGCTTCGAGCCGGTCGATCTCAACGAAGCCGTGCGGGCCACGCTCGACTCCATGCGCGTCAGCATCGCCGCGCGCAAGGTGCGCATCGAATCGCGCCTGGCACGGCCGACGATCGCCGTGATGGGCGACCCCGTGCGCCTGCAGCAGGTGGTGAGCAACCTGCTGTCCAACGCCATCAAGTTCACGCCGGCGGACGGCCTGGTGTCGATCGTCACGGGCGCCGAGGGCGACATGGCGTACTGCGAGGTGCGCGACAGCGGCGAAGGCATCGCGCCCGAATTCCTGCCGCACATCTTCGAGAAATTCCGCCAGGCCGACAGCGGCAGTGCGCGGCGCTTCGCGGGCCTCGGGCTGGGACTGGCGATCACGCGCCAGCTGGTCGAATCGCACGGCGGCTCGATCTCCGTGCACAGCGAGGGACTCGGCAAGGGCGCGCGCTTTCGCGTGCGCCTGCCACGCCTGACCGACAAGGACAAGCCGGCCGCCGCGCCGCAGCAGCCCGCCCTGCCGGCGGCCGCCATGGACAAACTACTCGACAAGCCGCTCGCGGGGCTGCGCATCCTGGCGGTCGACGACGAGGCCGATTCGCGCGAATACCTGCGTCGCCTGCTCGCCGAGCAGGGCGCCGACATCGTCAGCGTTGCCTCAGCCGCCGAGGCGCTCGAGGAGCTCGAATCCGGCACCGGCCGGTTCAACCTGCTGGTCAGCGACATCGGCATGCCGGGCTCCACCGGTTACGACCTGATCGAAACCGTGCGCAAGCGCCTGAAGGTCGACGCGCGCCACCTGCCGGCCGTGGCGCTCACGGCGTTCGCGCGCCGCGAGGATTCCGCGCACGCGCTCGACAAGGGCTTCCAGAAGCACCTGGCCAAGCCCGTGCAGGTCGGCCGGCTGATCGGCGCGATCCGCCAGCTCACCGGCCGCCAGGCATCGCGCGCCGCGCAGGGCGCGCCGCGTCACTGATCAGGGTTCGAGCTGCAACAGCAGCTCCAGGTTGCGCTGGTAACCCGGCAGCGCCTCGCGCAACGCCCGCTTGAGATCGGCGTCGCCCTTGCCGGCGATCTGCGCGCGGTACTGTGCCAGCGTGTTCTCGTGGAAGGTGATCTGGTTGATGATGAAATCCGCGCCGGCGCGTGCCGATGAGGCCACCTGGCTGGTGCTGTCGCGACCCGGATTGTCCTTTGGCAGCCGCCAGCCCTTGCTCGCCGCGAGCTGCTCGAGCTTGCGGCTGGTCTGCGCATTCTGCTCGCCTATCTTCTGCGCGGCGGCCACCAGGCCCGGCTTGCCGAGCGATTTCGCGGCGGCCTGCGCATCCATCTCGCCCTGGCGCGCATTCTCCACCGCGGCGAGGATGAACGCCGGGTCGTCGGTGGCGACGTAGTCGCGGTCGAACCAGGGATCGGTCGGCGTCCCGTCGCGATGCGCCTGTCCTTCGACCGGGTCGGGGTCGGGATGCCGCGGCAGCGTGGTCTGGTCCTGCTGCGGGCCGGCCAGCAACATCAGCAGCGCGACGGGAAGCGCCATGCCGGTCAGTCCCTGCGCAGCGCCAGCGATGCGATCAGCGCCAGCGCGGCGCCCGCGGCCGCACCGTAGGCGAGCGCCCTCCAGGGATTCTCGTGCACGTAGGTGTCCGTCGCCTGTGCGGCGTCGGTGGCTGCGCCGCGCACGCGGGTGCCGGCCTCGGCGAGCCGGACCTTCGCCTGGTTCACCGTGCGCGTGACGCGCTGGCGCACGGCTTCGGCGGCCGCGCCACCCTCCTCGCCCAGCGTCTTCAGCAGTTCCTCCGCCTGCGCCACGATGCGATTGAGCTCCACCACGGTGGAGTCGGTGTTGCGGGATCCGTTCTCGAATGTCTTGGCCTGGATGGTCATTGCGTCCTCCTTCGATGATGGCCTCACCTTAAGACCGCGCGGCGCGTGCGCGTGTCAGCGGCGCAAACGGCCGCGACCCGCGCGCGGAGCATGCGCCTGTCGGGTCGCGCCGACAATTCGCAACAACCGCAGGGCGCGTGCCCGGTCGGTCGCGTCTGACGCCGCATCCGCCTGCCGTCCGCGGGCGCGCGCCGCCGCGCGCGCGCAGCATGCGCCTGGGAAAAATTTCAGGAGTGACATCGTGATGAAGACATACAGCAGCTGGAGTCTGGCGGTAGCCGCGGCGGTGGGCCTTTGCGCGCTCGCCGGCTGCAATCAGCGCGAGTCGGCCAACGAAACGGCGCGCGACGTGGCCGAGACCTCGAGGGATGCCGGTCAGGACGTCGCCGAGGAGCGGCGCGAGGCGGCCCAGACGGCCACCGACAATGCCGAGGACCGTGCCGCCGCCGAGTACGACGTCGCGGTGGCGCAGGCCGACGGCCAGCGCAAGATCGCCAAGGAGAAGTGCGAGACGCTGTCGAGCGATGCGCAGCAGGCGTGCAAGGACCAGGCGGATGCGACCTACGAGTCGGCGAAGGCCCAGGCCCAGGCGACGCTGGATGCCGCCAAGCGCTCGGGCTCGGCGTCGATGGAAGAATCACCGGCCGGCACGCAGCCGGCGCAATAGC
>DASTHJ010000021.1:0-4127 GCA_035718265.1 Steroidobacteraceae bacterium
AGAACCAGGCCCAGAACGTACGGCCGGGCCGCGTGCGCATGAAGCCCGTGACCACCGGTTCCCCCGTGGCCAGCGTGTAGCGCATCAGCTCGGTGTTGAACAAGGTCTGGAAGAACACCGCCACCAGCGTCACCCACAGCAGCGACAGCCCGTGCTTCACGAAGGTGGCCGGCCCCAGCAGGAACTCGCCGCTGCCGATGGACACGCCGAGCACGATGACGCCGGGGCCGCAGACGCCGATCCACTGCAGGCCGCGCGGAGCAGGTGGTTCGGGCAGGTCCGCAGGAGTCCACGGAGCCAGTTCCGCCGTCGTTGGCGCTGCGTCGTTCATGTTGTTCGCTCCCCCGCCTGGCGCGAGCATGAACCGAATCGCACCGGCCCGCAAAACATCGCACCGCCCGGGTTGGCTACACTGGCGCGCATGATCAAACATGCCTGCAAGCTCATCGCCGCCCTGCTCGTCCTGCCCGCGGTCCACGCCGCGCCCAACCTGCAGAATCCCGCCGCACGCGCCCACGTCACGCTCGACGGACGATGGCACGTCATCGTCGACCCATACGAGAACGGTGCCTATAACTACCGGCGGGATGCCTTCGACGCGGTGCCCAACCCCACGGCGGGTTATTTCCTCGATCGCAAGCCTTCCGGTCCCGCGGACCTGGTCGAGTACGACTTCGACGCCAGCCCCACGCTGCTCGTGCCTGGCGACTGGAACTCCCAGGACGACAAGCTGTTCTGGTACGAGGGCACGGTCTGGTATCGCACGACGTTCGATTACCAGCCGTCGGCCGCCGCGCCGCGCCAGTTCCTGCACTTCGGCGCGGCCAACTACCAGGCCGACGTGTACCTGAACGGCGCGAAGCTCGGCCGGCACGTCGGCGGTTTCACGCCCTTCGATTTCGAAGTCACCGGCAAGCTCGAGCCCACCGGCAACTCGCTGGTCGTGAAAGTGGACAACACGCGTCACCTCGACGCCGTGCCCACGGTGAACACCGACTGGTGGAACTACGGCGGCCTGACGCGCGACGTGACGCTGGTCGGCACGCCGCGCACCTTCATCCGCGACTACACGGTGCGCCTCGCGAAGCAGGCAAATCGCATCGAGGCGACGGTCAGCCTCGACGGCGCGAAACCTGCCGACGCGGTCACTCTCGAGATCCCGGCACTGCGCATCAAGGCGCGTGCGCAATCCGCTGCGGACGGGACCGCCAGATTCAGCTTGCCGGCGCGCGGCGTCGAATTCTGGTCACCGGAGAATCCGCGCCTCTACGACCTGCGCCTGTCGCTCGCCGATGGCGATGCGATCGCCGACCGCGTCGGCTTCCGGCGCGTCGAGGTGCGCGGCACGGACATCCTGCTGAACGGCAAACCGGTGTTCCTGCGCGGCATCTCGCTGCACGAGGAGAACCCGTTGCGCGGCGGACGCGCGTATTCCGAGGAGGACGCGCGGCTGCTGCTCGGCTGGGCGAAGGAGCTGGGCTGCAACTTCGTGCGCCTGGCGCACTACCCGCACAACGAGCACATGGCGCGCGTCGCCGACGAGCTGGGCCTGATGCTCTGGGAGGAGGTGCCCGTCTACTGGACCATCCAGTGGCAGAACCCGCAGACGCTGGCGAACGCGCGCCAGCAGCTCACCGAGCTGGTGCTGCGCGACCACAACCGGGCCAGCGTGATCGTCTGGTCGGTGGCCAACGAGACACCGGTCAGCGAGCCGCGCACCGCGTTCCTGAAGTCGCTGGTCGACACCGTGCGCGCGCTGGATGACAGCCGGCTGGTCTCCGCCGCGATGGAGGTGCACACCGATCCCGCCGATCCCGATCACCGCATCGTCGACGATCCCTTCGGCCAGTACACCGACCTGCTGAGCTTCAACCAGTACATCGGCTGGTACGACGGCCTGCCCGACAAGCTCGCGCGCATCCGCTGGAGCTTCGGCTACCAGAAGCCGGTGATCATCTCGGAATTCGGCGCCGGCGCGCTGCAGGGCAGGCACGGCGACGCCCGGACGCGCTTCACCGAGGAATACCAGGCGGATCTGTACCGCAAGACGCTCGCCATGCTCGCGAAGATCCCGCAGTGGCGCGGCGCCACGCCGTGGATCCTGGCCGACTTCCGTTCGCCGCGCCGGCCGCTGCCCGTGATCCAGGACGGCTGGAACCGCAAGGGGCTGATCGCCGAGAACGGCGTGAAGAAGCAGGCGTTCTTCGTGCTGCAGGAGTTCTATCGTTCGAAGGCGCAGGCTGCCCGCCACTGAGCGTCGCGTGCCGCTGCAGAACCGTGTCACGCCGTTCGGCGACATCGTCGCGATCGCGCAGCGCGGCCTGTTCATGGGCAATCGCGGCATCATCCACGATCCGCGCACGCGCACGCTCACGAAGCGGCGCTGGAACAGCAAGGCCTGGATCACCTGCGTGTGCGAGTTCCGCGGCGTGCGGCGCGCGGTCATGAGCCGTCGCAGCTGGACGGAATTGTTCTTCCTCGACGAGGCCACGGCGCTGGCCGCCGGCCACCGGCCCTGCTTCTACTGCCGCCGCGAGGCGGCGCGCGCCTTCGCCGCGGCCTGGGCGCGCGCGCACGACGGCAATCCGGTGACGGCCGCGGCCATCGACGCGGCGCTGCACGCGCAACGATTGCAGGGCCGCGGGAAGCGGATTCATCCGCTGCGCGAAGCGCTGACCGATTTCCCCGACGGCACCATGGTCGTGCTGTCGGGTGACGCCTACCTGCTGGCTCGCGGGCGCGCGTTTCGCTGGACCGAATCCGGCTACGCGGCCCCATGCGCGTTGCGCGCGGCCGACGGCCTGCTCACGCCGCCGTCCACGGTCGCGACGCTGCGCGCCGGATATGCCTGTGTGCTGCACCCGCAGGTGTCCGACGTCCGCGATCGCCGACCCGCAAGTGACTGTTTGTAGTTAGATCGCGTGCCGCTGTCGCCACGTGGCGCCGCCCGGCCCGCGGGTTGTCGTGGGCGCGCGACCCGGCGACAGGCAAATCGCGGCAGGACGCGCCGCGCTGCGGCGAATCGCCATGGCATGGCGATTGCAGTTTTCCTCTGCGGCCGGACGCCGAAGCCACTTTCAGGCGTCGCGGTCGCTACCTTCCACGACGATGAGGAGCAAGACATGAAAGCACGCAAGACCATGATCGCCGTCGCAGTCGCCACGCTGATCCCGCTGGGCGCCGCGGTGGCCGGCGACAACGATCAGTACGGTGGCCGGGACAAGTCCATGCACGGCACCAGTTTCAAGAAGCTGGACACCAACAAGGATGGACGCATCTCGCAGGCGGAAGCCGCGGTGGATTCTTCCATCATGTTCACGACCGCGGACACGAACGGTGACGGCTACCTCGACAAGGACGAGCTGAAGGCCGCGCAGAAGAGCGGCAGCAGCGGCGCCGAATCGCAGTCGAGCCAGTCCCCGGAGTCGAGCAGCCCGACGAGCCAGCCGACCGATCCGAACATGCAGCAGGGCACCGAGCCCTCCGGCAACCCATCGCCTGACACCGAGACCCCGCGGCAATAGCAACCCGCGTGTAGGTGTCGGCGCCCGCGCGGCCATCCTGGCCGCGCGGGCTTCATTTTTCCCGGATCAGCTGATGCGCGAGAAGCCGCCCGAAGATCCCCCCGAGCCATTGCCGTGGCCGCGCCCGGAGCGCGCGCCACGTGCGAAGCCGCCGCGCTGATCGCGACCGCCACGGCCATCGTGGCGTCCGCCGCGCTGTCCCTGGTGCGAACCGCCGTGGCGCGGCTTGCCGCCGCGGTGCCCGTCGCGTCCGGGCCCGCCATGCCGCGGTTGCTGCCCGCCGGCTCGCGGCTCTCCGGCATACGGGCTGCGCGGGCGCTCGTCCGGTAGATAGGCGTCGTGGCTGGCCGTGCCCGCGGCACGTGGCGCGCCATGACCTTGACCACGCCCATGACCGTGCGCGCGCCCGCCGCCACCGCCGCGCCCATCCTGCTGGCCTCGCGGCCGCCGATGCTCGGGACGCCGGCGCGGATCCTGGTGCGGCTGGTACTCGCGCGGTTCGCCCTCGCGCCCGGCGCGCGCCGGCTGCGAACCCTCGTTCATTTCGAACTTCGGTGTCGGCGCGAACTCGACGCTGCGCTTCAGCAGCTTTTCGATGTCCTT
>DASTHJ010000022.1:0-7880 GCA_035718265.1 Steroidobacteraceae bacterium
CCCCTTTTGCTAGGAAACGAGGTATGTCCCCATTTTCCCACGCCGGCTTCCACGCTCCCGTCGGAAGATGCGTCCCAAGGAGGACCCCACATGGCCCGCTACCAGAACATTCTCGAAACGATCGGCAACACCCCCGTCGTCAAGCTCAACCGTCTCGCACCGCCCGGCGTCAACGTCTACGTCAAGGTGGAATCGTTCAACCCCATGGGCTCGGTCAAGGACCGCATGGCCCGCGCGATCATCGAGGACGCGGAGCGCAGCGGCGCGCTGAAGCCGGGCATGACCGTCATCGAAGCCACCAGCGGCAACACCGGCATCGGCCTCGCGATGGTGTGCGCGCAGAAGGGCTATCCACTGGTGGTCACCATGGCCGAGAGCTTCAGCGTCGAGCGGCGCAAGCTGCTGCGCTTCCTCGGCGCCAAGGTGGTGCTCACGCCCGCCGCCGAGAAGGGCATCGGCATGCTGAACAAGGCCGTGGAGCTCGCGCAGACGCACGGCTGGTTCCTGTGCCGCCAGTTCGAGAACCCCGCCAACGCGGAAGTCCACACGCGCACCACGGCGCGCGAGATCCTCGCGGACTTCGCCGACCAGTCGCTCGACTATTTCGTGACCGGCTTCGGCACCGGCGGCACGCTGCAGGGCGTGGCGCGCGCGCTCAAGGCCGCGCGGCCCGCGACGCGCGTGGTCGCCGCCGAGCCCGACAACTCGCCCATGCTCGTCAGCAGGATCCCGCAGTCACGCGACGCCGCCGGCAATCCGCAGGGCAGCCACCCGCGCTTCCGCCCGCACCTGATGCAGGGCTGGGCGCCGGACTTCATCCCGAAGCTGACCGAGCAGGCCGTCGGCGCGGGCCTGATCGACGAGATCGTGCCGGTCGACGGCAACGACGCACTGCGCCTGTCGCGCGAGCTGGCGCAGAAGGAGGGCATCTTCGTCGGCACCTCGAGCGGCGGCACGCTGGCCGCGGCGCTGACCATCGCGCGTCGCGCCGCGCCCGGCTCGAACATCGTCTGCATGCTGCCCGACACCGGCGAGCGCTATCTATCTACCCCGCTGTTCGAAGGCATCGGCGAGGAGATGACCGCCGAGGAGTGGGCGGTATCGCGCTCCACCCCCTCGTGCCGCTTCGACGCGCCGCCCGCCGCGGCGCCCGCGCCGGCGGCGGCGGCCGAGAAGCCGCCCGCGCTCGACCCGGTCGCCGTGCAGTTCGTCACGCGCACCGTCGAGGACAACTCGGTGGTGATGTTCGCGCTCGAGTGGTGCGAGTTCTGCTGGTCGGTGCGCAAGCTGTTCGCCAGGCTCGGCATTCCCTACCGCAGCATCGACGTCGACTCGGTCGAGTACCAGAAGGACGACCTGGGCGGCAGGATCCGCGCCGTGCTCGCCGACCGCACCGGCGCGAAGACGCTGCCGCAGGTGTTCATCGGCGGCGTGCACATCGGCGGCGCCACCGACCTGTTCGACGGCTGGCGCCAGGGCGACGTGCAGCGCCGGCTCGAGGAGAACGGCGTCGGCTACGACCAGGAGACCACGCTCGATCCGTACTCGCTGCTGCCCAAGTGGCTGCAGCCCCGCAAGAGCGCCTGATCGTCATGGCACAGCCGCCCGTCATCGACATCTCCGACGCGGAGCGCGCGCACGTGCACCGCGCCATCGATGCCGCGTGCCGCGACTGGGGCGTCTTCCAGATCGTCGGCCACGGCATCGACCGGCGCCTGTTCGCGGCGCTGCGCCGGCAGATGCGCGCGCTGTTCGGCGCGCCGCTCGCGGACAAGCTCGCGATCTCGCGCACGGCCGCGAATCCCTGGGGCTTCTACGACCGCGAGCTGACACGCCACACGCGCGACTGGAAGCAGGTGTACGACTACGGTCCCGCCGACGAGCGCGGCATGACGCCGCAATGGCCGGCGGCGTTGCCGGCCTTCAGGCCCATCGTGCTCGCCTTCTACGAGGCCTGCGACGCGCTGTCATTGCGGCTGCTGCGCGTGCTGGCGCGCAACCTCGGCATGCCGCCCGAGTCGCTCGACGTGCACTTCCGTCCGGTGCACACCAGCTTCCTGCGTTTCAACTACTACCCGCGCTGCCCGCAGCCCGTGAAGCCGCTCGGCGTGAATGCGCACACCGATGCCGGCGCGCTCACGCTGCTGCTGCAGGATTTGCCGGGTCTCGAGGTGTTGCACGACGGCGCCTGGTGTCCGATCGACCCGCGCGCCGACGCGCTCACGGTGAACATCGGCGACGTGGTGCAGGTCTGGTCGAACGACCGCTACGTCGCGCCGCTGCACCGCGTGCTCGCCTCCGACGCGGAGCGCTTCAGCGCGCCGTTCTTCTTCAATCCCTCGTACGCGACCAACTATGCGCCGCTGCCCTCGGTCGTGGATTCGCGCCATCCGCCCAGGTACCGCCCGATCAACTGGCGCGAATTCCGCGCGCGCCGCGCGGCCGGCGACTACGCCGACGCCGGCGAATACCTGCAGATCAGCCGCTACGCCCTATGAGGAGCGCACCATGCCATTCATCGACGTGATTCCCGATGCCGAGATCAGCGAACAGGTGCGCGCCATGTACGCACGCCAGCAGTCGTTCTGGGGCTTCGTGCCCAACTACGCGCGCGTGTTCTGCTGGCGCCCGGAGATCATGGGCCTGTGGGCGCAGCTGCAGGCCGGCATCAAGCGCGACATGGGCAAGCGGCGCTTCGAGCTCGTGACCTTCGTGGCCGCGAGCACGCTGCGCAGCACGCTGTGCTCGCTGGCGCATGGCCGCGCGCTGACCGAGTTCATCCCGAAGGAGGACGTGCAGCTCATCGCCCGGGGCGAAGCGCCCGCTTCGCTGAGCGAGGCCGAAGCCGTGATGCTGGAGTTCTGCCGCAAGGTGGCGCGCGGCGCCTTCACGATCACCGCCGGTGACGTCGCCGCGCTCAAGCGGCACGGCTTCACGGATGCCGAGATCTTCGACATCGTGGCCACCGTCGGCGCGCGCGCGTTCTGGACCACCGTCGTCGAAGGGCTGGGCGTCGAGGCCGAACCGCCGCTCGCGGCGCTCGAGGGCGGCTTCCGCGACGCGCTGACCGTCGGCCGCGCGATCCCTCAGGCGATGTAGTGCTGCGAGTCGCCGCGCGCCTCGCGGCTGCTCACGCTGCGCAACGTCTCGAGGCCGGAGTCCTCGTCGAGCTGTGCGATGTCCGACAGGCTGATCACGCCTTCGAGCCGGCCATCGCGGTTCACGCAGACGATGCGCGACTTGCGATGCTGCGCCATCAGGATGCGCGCCTGGTCGAGGTCGTCGTCCACGTGGCAGGCGATGATGTCGCGCGACATCAGTTCCGACACCGGCGTGCTCGAGGGCAGGCCTTCGGCCACGCCGCGGACCGCGATGTCACGATCCGTGACCGCGCCGACGATGCGCAGTCCCTCCTCGCAGACCGGCAGGAAGCCGACGTTCTGCGCCCGCATCAGCATCGCCGCCTTCTGGATCGAGGACGGCGGCGCTACGCACTCGACGTCGGTCTTCATGATGTCCTTGCATTTCATGATCACCTCCTGTGGAGGCGGCGAGCGTGCACCGTGTCGAAGTCGCGCGCAGTCGGTGGATTCCGATTTCCATCGACAGAGTGCGGGCGACAGAAAGTTGGCGTGCTCGCGCGCATCGTCGCGCGCATGGCCAAGGCAAAGCGAAAGTCTGCCAAGCGTCGGGAAACGGCGACAGGTGCGAAGCGCAAGAGCAAGTCGCAGCGCGCACGACGGTGGTCGGCGCGGGTCACCCGGCGCAGCGATGCGCTCGACCTGGAGCGCGGTGTGTTCACCGGGCGCAGCTCGCGCGCCGTGGCCGAGTCGCTCAAGCGGTCGGCCGACCGCAGCCGGCGGCGCAAGTCGAGCCCGTTCCGCTCCGCGATGTCGATGCTGAACTTCGAGATCAACCGCGCCGGCAGGAACCTCTCGCCGTCACGGCGCCGCGTGCTGAACGGCGCCAAGGACGAGCTGCGCCGGCTGTACGGCCGTCAGAAGGCGTAACGGACGCCGAGCGACGGTGCGTTCATGCCGCCGTCCGCCACGCCCATGATTCCCCAGCCGGGCGAGCGGTGGTGCAGCCGCAGGAACACTTCCCACGGTCCGTCTACCGGACCGCCCGTCAGCTCCAGCGCCCAGAACAGCAGCAGCTGCTTCGTGTCGTTCTCCAGCTCGTATTCGACGCGCGGGAAGTCGAAGGCGTAGGACAGCCCGAGATCGAACGCGATCGAGGAGTGCACGTGCCTGCTCCAGGGGAAGCGCTGCCAGCGCAGGCCGATGGGCGCGACGTTCAGCTCCCAGTGATCCTGCGCGCCGAAGTTGTATGCCAGGTTCACCTCGGACTCGGTGATCAGCGCGCCGTCGAAGTGCTGCCGCCAGGCGCGCGAGTAGGCCACGGCCGCCAGGTACGAGTCCGCGTATTTGCTGCTGTACGGCTTCATCAGCACGTCGTGCCAGGTCGCCTCGGAGGAGATCCGCCCGGTGTAGAACGAGAAGGTATGCGGCGAGCGGAGGTCGCCGGCGAACGCGGGCGCGGCCAGCAGGGCGACGAGCAGGAAGGCGAGGGTGCGCATGCGCGGACACTGCGGGGCGGGACGGTGCGACGCCATCGGGAAGACGCTGGATCGACCGGCGTTGCGACCCAGCGCACGTTTCATGGGAAGGGATCCGCGAACTTCGGATCGGCCAGCATCGGCTCGTCGGTGAGCGTGCGCAGGAAGGCCTCGAGCGCGTCCTTGTCCTCTTCCGGGAGATTCAAGCGCTGCGCGCCGCCCGCGCCATCGCGCAGCAGCGTGTCGAGGTCGGCGCTGGCCTGGATGCCGTGGTCGTAGTGCTCGATGACCTCGCGCAGCGTTGCGAAACGACCATCGTGCATGTACGGCGCCGTGCGCGCGATGTTGTACAGCGAGGCCGGGCGGAAGCGGCCATTGCCGACGCCCGGATCGCGGGTCGTGGCATCCAGGCCGTTGTTCGCCAGCCAGATGTTCGCGCCCGAGGGCAGCGCGTGGCATTGCGCGCAGGCCACGCGGCCGTCGGCGCCGTTCATGAACAGGAACCGGCCGCGCGCCTCCTGCGCGCTCAGGCCCGCGTCGCAATCCGGGATCGCACCGCCTGCGCTGTCGCAGGCCTGGTCGTACTTCGTGCGGTAGGCGATCAGCGCCTGCACGTATTGTTCGAGCGCGCGCAGCACGCGTGCTTCGGTGATCTCCGGCGTGCCGAAGGCCGCTTCGAACAGCGGCGCGTAGAACGAGGTGTCCTGCAGTTTGGCGACGACCGCCGGCAGCGTGTTGCCCATTTCCTCCGGCGTGGTCAGCGCCTGGCGCGCGACGTCCTGGATGCTGGCGACGCGCGCATCGGAGAACCACGCGGCGTGGATGTTGTAGCGCGCATTGCCCAGCGCCATGGCGTTGCGCGTGAGCGGCACGCCGAGCACGCCGGTGTTGAAGCGCTGCGGCGAGGCGAAGCCGTGCTCGCGTTGATGGCAGGAGGCGCAAGCCACGGTGTTGGTGATCGACAACCGGCGGTCGTGGAACAACACGCGACCCAGCGCCGCGCCTGCGTCCGTGGTGCGGTTGCCCTGCGGCTGGGCGTCCCACAGCGGCACGCGCACCTGGCTCGACATGCGGTAGTCGTCGGGCAGGGGCAGGGACTCATCTTTATATAGGTATGGCGTGGCGGGCAGGCTGGGCTCGCCCGGCGGCGGCGCCGGCGCCGCCAGCAGGAACACGGCCTCGGCGCTGGCGCCGTGCGGATCGGTGCCGACGAGCGTGACCTCGACGGCTCCGACCGGCAGTACGCCCGAGAGCTGCGTGCCCTTGACCACCACGCCGTCGCTGCCGCGCAGGCTGATGCGATACCGGAGCCCGTTGCCGTCGGGATCGACGATGCGCTGCCCGCCGAGCGTGGCGTCGACCGTGAACGGCTCGCCCGCGGTCACGAGCACATCCTGCCGCTGCATGGCGACCGGCGCCGCATTGGCGCGCGGCGGCGGAAGCGTGCCATCGCTGTGATTGCTGCCACCGCCGCAAGCCAGCAACGCCAGTGCCGCGCA
Source organism: Steroidobacteraceae bacterium (assembly GCA_035718265.1). Classification (GTDB taxonomy): domain Bacteria; phylum Pseudomonadota; class Gammaproteobacteria; order Steroidobacterales; family Steroidobacteraceae; genus CADEED01. Next base: position 6,058 of record DASTHJ010000022.1, read on the forward strand.
GGCCGACGCCGCTCGCGTGCACGCACGCCAGTGCATGGCTACTGCCTGGCCATCCTGGCCTGCGAGCCGAGCCAGCGATCCACTTCCGGCAGGCGCGTGTCGCGCACGTTGGCGTAGTAGCGGATGCGCGAGGCGGCGAGCAGGTAGTCCTGGCGCGCGTTCTCCGGCACGTTCGCGCGCGCGAACGCCATGAGCTTCTCGATGGACGCGGTATCCGCGCTGTTGTGCGTGAGCCTGGGCAGGAACTGCAGCGCCGAGGTGACCTCCAGCATCTTCGACAGCCGGTCCCAGTTTCGGATTGCGAAATCCAGCGCCGCTTCCGGGTGGCGCGAGGCCACGCTGCTGACGATCTCCGGCGCGAGCGTCGACGGCATCTCGCCGGAGAACACCAGCTTCAGTGCCTGCTGCATCAGCGCCTCGTTCTGCGGCGAGCCCAGCAGCTGGTACAGCTGCTGGCGCTCGAGCTCGGAAGTCGTGGACGTCGCCATCTGGTGCAGCCGGTCCCAGACCTTCTGGTCCGCCTGCACGGCGACGTTGCGCAGCAGGCTCTTGCGCTCGTCGGCGCCGAAGGCCTTGGGATTGGCGAGGTAGCGTTCGAAGCGCCTGCGATTCTCGGCGATGACTTCGGGATCGCCGAGGTCGTTCAGCGTTTCGATCAGGTCGCCGCGCAGGATCACGGTGTTGTCGCTCTCACCCGGGCGCTTGTCCCAGCCCACGCGCTCGAACAACGGCGCGAGCGCCTGCCGTGCATAGGCGCGGAACCGCGGCTGCGTGTCGAGCCCGTTGTACAGGTCATCGAGACCGGCGAGCTGGCCGGTGAACACCGAGGCCACCACCGGATCCGCCGTGACGGGAAACTTCGTCGTGAGATCCAGGTAGTCGGCCATCGGCATGACGCCCGCGCTCGCCAGGGAGAGCGTGTCGTTCAACAGGCCGAGCTGGTCGTCCGACGTCAGCCCGGCGAAATGCGCGCTGATGGCGGCCAGCCCCTCGTGCGTGTAGCGGCTGCGCATGTAGCCGCCCTGGCCGGCGTTCAGGATCACGGGCCCACAGCCGGCGAGTTCCACGCTGGCGGGCGCCTCGCCCGAAACGATGATCGTGGTCGGCGATTTTCCGGCCACGGCCACTTTCACCGGCAGGTGCCACACCCTGGCGTTCGTCGAGCCCGCATCGATGGCGAAGTGCGTCTGGTTGAGCGTGACCGTGGTCTTGCCGCCGGCGCAGCGCGAGGACAGCATGTTGACCAGCGGTATGCCGGCCTGCAGCGTCAGGCTGTGGGCGATCTGCTTGATCGGCGAAGCGGATTCCTTGCCGATGGCCTCCCAGAGCTGGTCGGTCACCGTGTTGCCGTACTGATGCTCGCGGATGTAGCGCCGCACGCCGGCGCGGAACGCCGCCTCGCCGCTGTAGTCCTCGAGCGCGCGGATCACGGCCTCACCCTTGTTGTAGGTGATGTCGTCGAAGGCGTTGGCCGCCTGGAACACGTCCTCGATGTTCATGACGATGGGATGCGTGCCGTCGCGCGCATCGCGATTCATGACGCGCTGCTTCTCGGTCAGCGATTGCAGCCAGACGTTCCAGTCCGGGTGGAAGTGACTGGTCGCCTTGCGCGCCATCCAGGAGGCGAAGCCCTCGTTGAGCCACAGGTCGTCCCACCACGCCATGGTGACCAGGTCCCCGAACCACTGGTGCGCCATCTCGTGCGCGATCACGCTGTACACGCTCTGCTGGTCGGTCTGCGTGGAGATGCGCGAGTCGATCAGCAGGAAGTACTCGAAATAGAAGATGGCGCCCCAGTTCTCCATCGCGCCGAAGAACTGGCT
>DASTHJ010000023.1:0-9331 GCA_035718265.1 Steroidobacteraceae bacterium
GATCAGCGTGGCGCGCAACCCGTCGAGCGCTGCATCCGCGTACTTGCGATCCTGCAACAGCCGGCGGTTGAGCGCGACCCACGCATCCGCCAGCACGTCGAGCTGCTCGGCGAATGCGGGCGCCTGCAGCTCGCCGGCATCGAAGCGGCCGCGCGTGGTCTGGAAATTGCGGGAAAGTGTCGCGGCATCCGCCGAGAACTGTGCGAGCAGCTCGCTCGCGGCGCGGCGAGTCAGCGTGCCCGGCGGGATGGGCGTGACGGTATCGCCCCCGGATACGTCGTAGTCGGGAACCTCCATCGGCACGAAGCCCGCGTCATCCAGCGGTGCCGCCGGCTGCGGCTGCGGCGCGATCGCGCCGCGCGATTCGGGCTCCGCGGCAAAACCGACGGCTGTCGCCGGCGGCTGAGTCCAGTCGACCGGATCCTCCGCGAGGATGGCGAGCTTGCGCGCCTCGTCGGCCGTGATGGGTTCGCCGCCTGCCGCGTCGATGCGCACCTCCGGAACTTCGGCTTCGCCGGCCTGCGGGGCGGGCACGGCCTCGGGCTCGCTCACGGCGACGGGCACGGTCATCGGTGGCGGCGGCGTGGCGGACGCAACGTCCTCATCCACGGCAGGCCGCTTCATGAAGAGCAGGGTCAGCGCGGCGATGAGCAGCATCGTGCCGACGCCCAGCGGCGCGAAGCGCAGTCTGGTCTTGCGCTTCGCGGGCGATCCGGCGGGCTCGCTTTCCACTTCGAAGGTGCGCGAGGTCGGCGCCAGTTGCACGATCTGCGCCGCGGTCTCGCGGTTGCTGGCCCAGAACGGCAGCACGGCGCGCGGATCTTCGTCGCTGGCGAATTCCACGCGCAGCGCAGCGCCTTCGCGGTAGATCTCGCGGATGGTCTGCGCCGGAATGCGCTGCGATCGCCGTCGCGCCAGCGGCGCCAGGGCGCCGCGCTTCAACGCGAAGCTCATGCCCTCCGCATCGATGCTGAGACGACCGCCGCCTTTCCAGCCGAAGCGGTTGCCGGCGGCTTCGAACAACGCCGCGATTCCAGCGGACCTGGCGAAGCGGATGTCGAACGTGTGCGCCATGACCTGCGTCTCGTCTCCCGGCTCGGGCGCTGCTGCGCCGACTATCCTCCGCCCGGCGCATTTTCGGAAGTCCGCGCTGCCGCGGCGCTGCTACGCTCGCGGCATGCCCGAGCTGCCCGACATCACCGTCTACATCGAGGCGCTCGAGCAACGGCTGGCCGGTGCGCGACTCGTGGACGCGCGCGTCGCGCATCCCTTCCTGCTGCGCACCTTCGAGCCGCCGCTGCACTCGCTGCAGGGCTGCCGGGTGACGACCTTGCGCCGCGTCGGCAAGCGCATCGCGATCGGATTCGAAAGCGATCGCTGGCTGGTGTTCCACCTCATGGTCGCGGGGCGTCTGCACTGGTTTCCGGCCGGCGGCAAACCGGCCGGACGTGCCGCACTGGCGACGTTCACGTTCGAGAGCGGCACGCTGACGCTCACCGAGGCCGGCACGAAGCGTCGCGCCTCGCTGCACGTGCTCGGGAGCCGGCAGGAACTCGCGGGCCACGATCCCGGCGGACTCGAAGTCCTGGAGTCCTCGTTCGAGGAGTTCCGCGCGCGCCTGGTCGCGGAGAACCACACGCTCAAGCGCTCGCTCACCGATCCGCGCGCCTTCAGTGGCATCGGCAATGCGTACTCGGATGAGATCCTGCATCGCGCCGGGCTGTCGCCCGTGGCGCTGACCCAGCGGCTCGACGAGCCGTCGATGCGCAGGCTCTACGATGCGATCCGCGAGGTACTGCCCGAGTGGACGCAGCGACTGCGCGACGACGCACGGGGCGGGTTCCCGGAGAAAGTCACCGCGTTCCGGCCCGACATGGCCGTGCATGGCCGCTACGGCAAGCCCTGCCCGGTATGCGGCACGAAGGTGCAGCGCATCCGCTACGCCGAGAACGAGACCAATTATTGCCCGCGCTGCCAGACCGGCGGCCGGCTGCTGGCCGATCGAGCGCTGTCGCGCCTGCTCAAGAGCGACTGGCCCAAGACCGTCGACGAACTGGAGAAGATGTAGCGACGGGCCCGGCAGAGTCGGCGCGAGCACACGCCGGAAGAATCCGCGCCGCGATCAGCGGCGCAGCGTGCGGCGCAGTCGCGCGGAATTGCCCTGGCAGGCCCACACCGCCGGATGGCGGCACGGACGCCGGAGCTGCGTCGAGGCCGCGGCAGCCGCCGCCTCTTCGGCCTTTCTCTGACGCCGCGCCGTACCGCACAGCGACTGCAGGCGGGCACCCGCGGGGCGCGCGATCACAATGTCCTCCCCAGGAAGCGCGCCACGCAGGTGTCGCAGCCGCGGAACGAGATGGCGACGCCCAGCAGCGCGATGATCATCAACAGGCACGAGACGGCCGCGAAAAACGTCGCGCCCGTCCGTTCCCAGGCGAAGTGCAACGCCATGACGGTGCAGACCGTCAGCGCGATTCCGGCCACCAGCAGCAGCGGCCGTTTCCAGCTCTTGACCGGTGGCGGCTCGCCAACGCTGACGAATTGCACCACCTTGCAGTACAGGCAGGTTTGCTGTTTCGAATGTCCGTGCATCGAAGAATCCCCGGTGTCGGACCGAAATCTGCCAGCAATGAAAGGGTCGCGGCGGTACCGCAGCACATTTCTGTGTAGGACGAGCGGCGTCGCCCATCGCAGACGGGGAATTCCCCGAGGCATTCGCCTCAGCGTGGCGGCATCAGTCGATGAAGATCGTCGCCGGCTGTTCGAGCAGGTCCTTGAGCGCCTGGATCATCGATGCCGCGTCGTAGCCGTCGACGAAACGGTGATCGAACGAGGACGAGAGATTCATCATCAGCCGCACAGTGATCTGCCCGTCGACCACCACGGGGCGCTCGATCGCCTTGTTGATGCCGATGATGGCCACCTCGGGCATGTTGATCATCGGAGTGGACGCGATACCGCCCAGCTTGCCGAGGCTGGTCACGGTGATGGTCGAGCCGGTCAGCTCCTCGCGCGGCGACTTGTTGGCGCGCGCCGCCTCGGACACGCGGCGGATCTCGGCGGCCAGGTCGTGCAGCGCACGCGATTCGGCGTTGCGCACCACCGGCACCTTCAGGCCCTGCGGCGTCTGCGTCGCGATACCGACGTGCACGGCCTTGTGCTTGACCAGTACGCCGCGCGCGCTGTCGTACAACGCATTGCATTGCGGGAACTTTTCGAGCACGCGCGTCAACGCGGCGACGATGAACGGCAGGAAGGTGAGCGGCGGCGCGGCCGGCGGCCGGCGGTCGTTGAGATGCTTGCGCAGCGCCTCGAGCCGCGTGAGGTCGATCTCCTCGACGTAGGAGTACTGCGGGATGCTGCGCGCGGATTCGGTGAGGCGCTCGGCGATCACGCGCCGCAGCCCGATGATCTTGACCTCCTCCGTGCCGTTGCGTGCATCGCGCGTGGCATTGGCGCGCGCGTTCATGGACGGCGGCGCGCCGCGCGCAGCGCCGGCCGCGAGGGCCGAATCGATGTCGCCGGGTTCGATGCGACCGGCCGGTCCGGTACCCGTGACCGTCGTGAGATCCAGGCCAGCCTCCGCGGCGCGGCGGCGCGAAGCCGGCGATGCCATGACGCGGGCCGCTCTGTGGATGCCGGTGCCGTTGGTGTGGGCTGCCGTGGCGGCGGCCTGGGGAACGGCCGGGACCTCGCGCTTCTGCGCGGCTGGCACGTCCGTGGCGCTACGCTGGGGCGTCGGCGTCATCGGCTCCGGCGGTGGCGGCGCGGGCGCCTTCGAAACCGGTGCGTCGCCGGATGCGGCCGAGGTGGCGTCGGTGTCGAACACCACGAGGTCCGCGCCTACCGCCACCATGTCGCCCGGCTGACCGTTGATGGCCACGACGCGGCCGGTGACCGGCGCCGGCATTTCCACCGCCGCCTTCTCGGTCATGACCTCGCACATCACCTGGTCTTCGTGCACCAGGTCGCCGGGCTTCACGTGCCAGGCGACGACTTCGGCGGAGACCGTGCCTTCGCCCAGGTCCGGCATCTTGAATACGTAACGGCTCATGATTCTTCTCCAAGCGCCGCCCGCAATGCGAGCGCCACGCGGGCCTGGCCGGGAAAGTACTCCCATTCGAAGGCGTGCGGGTATGGCGTGTCCCACCCGGCGACGCGCTGGATCGGCGCCTCGAGGTACCAGAAGCATTCCTCCTGGATGCTGGCCGAGAGCTCGGCGCCGAAGCCGCAGAAGCGCGTGGCCTCGTGCGCGATCACGCAGCGGCCGGTCTTCTTGACCGAGGAGCAGATCGGGTCGATGTCGAGCGGCGACATGGTGCGCACGTCGATGATCTCGGCGTCGACGTTCAGCTTCTTCGCCGCCGCCTCGCAGACGTGCACCATCGTGCCATACGTGACGATGGTGACCTGCGAGCCCTCGCGCACGAAGTCGCACTTGCCGATCGGCATCTGGTAGTGCCCCTCGGGCACGTTGCCCTTGGGATGCGTGCTCCACGGCACGGCCGGCTTGTTCGGGTCGCCGTCGAACGGACCGTTGTAGATGCGCTTCGGCTCGAAGAAGATGATCGGGTCGTCGTGCTCGATGGCCGCGATCAGCAGGCCCTTGGCGTCGTAGGGATTCGACGGCATCACCACCTTCACGCCGCAGATGTGCGTGAAGATCGCCTCGGGACTCTGCGAGTGCGTCTGCCCGCCACGGATGCCGCCGCCGCAGGGCGCGCGGATCACCATCGGCGAGGTGAAGTCGCCGGCCGTGCGGTAGCGGATGCGCGCCAGCTCGCTCGCGATCTGGTCGACCGCCGGGTAGATGTAGTCGGCGAACTGGATCTCCGCCACCGGCCTGAGGCCGTTGACCGCCATGCCGATGGCCGTGGCGACGATGCCGCCCTCGGCGATCGGCGAGTCGAGCACGCGGTGCTCGCCGTACTTGCGCTGCAACCCGTCGGTGACGCGGAACACACCACCGAAGTAGCCGACGTCCTCGCCCATGACCACCACGGCGGGATTGCGTGCCATCATGACGTCCATGGCGGAGTTCAGCGCCTGGATCATGTTCATCTGCGCCATGGCTAACTACCCTTCGCCTGATCGGGCTTGGCCGCGAGACCGAGCTCGGCGTTCAGCTTGATCTCCTCGGCGAGCTGCTCGCTCTGCCGGCGCAGCGATTCCGGGAAGTCCTTGTAGACGTCCTCGAACATCAGGTGCCGGTCGAGACGCGGGCCCTCGTTGAGCGCGCCGAACGACACGGCCTCCTTCCAGGCGGCCTGCACCTGCGCGTCGAGCTCGGCGTGCAGGTCCTTGTGGCGCTGCTCGCTCCACTCGCCGCGCGCGATCAGGTGCGCCTTGAGCCGCTCGACCGGGTCACCGAGCGGCCAGTGCTCGTAGTCCTCCTTCGGCCGGTAGCGCGACGGATCGTCGCTGGTGGAGTGCGCCGCGGCACGGTAGGTCACCAGCTCGATCAGCGTCGGGCCGCCGCCGGTGCGCGCGCGTTGCGCGGCCCACTGCGTCACCGCGTACACCGCGAGGAAGTCGTTGCCGTCGACGCGCACGCCGGCGACCCCGTAGCCGGGGCCGCGCGCCGCGAACGAGCGCTGCTCGCCGCCGGCCGTGCCCTGGAACGTGGAGATCGCCCACTGGTTGTTGACGATGTTCATGATCACCGGCGCCTCGTACACGGCGGCGAACAGCAGGCCGTGGTGGAAGTCCGCCTCGGCGCTCGCGCCCTCGCCGATCCAGGTGCAGGCGATGTGGTCCTCGTTGCGGATCGCCGCGGCCATGGCCCAGCCCACCGCCTGCGGGAACTGGGTAGTCAGGTTGCCGGAGATCGAGAAGATGCGGCCGGTGTTCCAGTGGTACATGACCGGCAGCTGCCGGCCCTTGCACATGTCGCGCGTGTTGGACAGCAGCTGGCACATGAGATCCACCAGCGGCCGGCCGCGCACCATGTAGATGCCCTGCTGCCGGTACGAGGGGAACAGCATGTCGCCGGGCTGCAGCGCCATGGCCTGCGCGACCGCCACGGCTTCCTCGCCGAAGGAGCGCATGTAGAAGGAGATCTTGCCCTGGCGCTGCGTGCGCTGCATTCGGTCGTCGAAGATGCGCGTCAGCAGCATGTGGCGCAGGCCGACCTGCAGGTCGGCGTCGTCGAGCTGCGGGTTCCAGGGGCCGACGGCCTCGTGCCTGTCGTCGAGCACGCGCACCAGTCCCACGGCGCAGTCTTCCATGTCACGGGCGCGCGCATTGACGTCGGGCTTGTTGATGGCACCCGCCGGCGACAGGTCGACGTACGAAAAGTCGGGCCTGTCGCCCGGCCGGGTGGGAGGTTGGGGGACGTGAAGTCTTGGCATGGGGCGCGATGATACAGCTTGGTGCAACGGGGGTTGTAGGCGCGCGGAGGGCACGCGATGCCATGCTGGTTCCTCCCTTCAGCCGCGAATCTTGTTTGGAAATTCGCGGGCCGCCGCGCGCGCACCGAGGATTCGGTAACGGTAGCTTCGAGCAGAAATTGGAAAGTGGGAGGGCAACCCTGGCGCGGCTTCGTGCCTTGCGAGGTCTGACCGGTGGTACACGAAGCGGCGAGCTCGGAGACGCATCGCATGCCCTCCGCGCGCCCTCACATCCGGTCGCACCACGCCGTAGTCGCGAGGATTTGGAGTGGTTCTTGTCCACGCGGGCGGCGCGGAGCGGGACGGCGGATGTGCGGCCGCGAAACGTGCGCGATGTACATCGGGCGCCGAAGCTCGCCGCTCAGGTGTACCGCCGGTCAGACCTCGCAAGGCACGAAGCCGCGCCGTGGTTGTCCCCGCCATGACCAGTTTCCGCTCTAACTACACGATGCCCGGATCGTTGCTCTGCGCGCGGCGGCGCGCGAGTTTCCAGCTCACATCCGCGACTGGAGCGAGGACTCGATGTATGTCGCGCGCGATTCGCGGCCGCGCGACCACCACCCCCTCACGCCGGCTTCATCACCATGAGGAACAGCGCTATTACGGGCGCCAAGGTCGCGATGCCACCCCAGATCTCCCAGCGGCGCGACAGCCGCCGGTACTCGGCCTGGTCCCAGCCGCCGGCGATGCCGGCGCGCACGTTGGCGAGCAGCTTCTTCTGCAGCGGGCCGACGAACGCGCCGAAGCACACGCCCGAGATGCCGAACAGGATGATGCCCCAGAGGATCCACGTGGTGCGCAACAGCGACATGTGCGCACCGATCGCCATCCACAGGCCGGTGACGATGATGACCATGACGCCGGGCATCGTGAACCAGCGGTCGCTGCGGATGATGCCGGCGATGGCGAGCTCGCGGCCGCGCAGCTCGCCGCCGCGATCCGCGTGGAATTTCCAGAACACGCCCGTGATGATGTTGCCGAGGAACAGCACCACCGAAAGCACGTGCAGGGACTTGAGCACCAGGTAATGCATCTGCGTTCCTTCCCTAACCCGCTTCACGCCTGAGCCACGCGGCGAGTCCCGCCGCGTTCAGCTCGTAGTCCTTGTCCAGTATCGAGTCGATCGCGTCGATGCTCATCGTGCAGCCATGGTCGCGCAGACTGCCGTGCGCCCAGCTGCGCAGCTCGAATTTCAGGCGCGCCTCGTCGAGCCCCGAACTGCGGGCCAGGCGCACGAAATCATCGATGGCCTCGTACATGTCGTTGGCGAGCCGCGCGCACTGCCCGACCTCGCTGAAGTGCGTCAGGTACAGCCGGCGCGGCCGGAACTGCATCAACCGCACGATCGACGCCTTGAGCTGCCCCGGGTCGAACTGCGTGGGCGTCGTGGTCGGCATGATCCACGCGCCTTTCGCGGTGTCGAACTCCCGGTAGGACAATCCGAAAGTGTCGCCGGTGAAGATGCTGACGGCGCCGTGGTCGACGATGGCCTGGTGGTGCAGCGCGTGGCCCGGCGTGTGCACGCACTCGAACGTGCGTCCGCCGAGATCGAAGCGTTGTCCGTCCTGCGCGATGGCGATGCGCTCGCGCGGGATCGGCAGGATCTCGCCGTACAGCCTGGCGTAGGTTTCCTCGCCGTACACGGCGCGGGTGCCGGCGATGAGCTTTGCGGGATCGATCATGTGCGGCGCGCCGCGAGGATGCAGCACCGCGGTGGCGCGCGGCAGTGCCTGCATCAGCTCGCCGGCGCCGCCGGCGTGGTCCAGGTGCACGTGCGTGAGGAACAGGAATTCCACGGCATCCCGCTCGACGCCCAGCTCGGCGAGCGCGGCCAGGATCAGCGGCACGGCGGTGTTGGGTCCCGTGTCCACGATGGCGGCGCGTTCGCCCGCCACCACGACGTGCGCGGCGTCCATCCGCGGCCGCACGTATTCGGTGTCGACGGCGGTGATGCCGTCGGCGAACTTCGTCAGGCGTGGCAGACTTTCGGTCATGGCACTGCTCCCGGATGGCAACATAGCAGCATGAACCGGAAAATACTCCTGATGAGCCTGGCGCTCGCGGCCGGCGCCGCCCACGGTGCCGTCGAGGAACGCGGCAACCTGGTGCTCGACAACGTCCCCGGCGTCGAAACGGCGCTGACCGCCAGGCTCGAGGACTACCTGAACTCGCGCGGCGCCAGCTTCGGCGACTGGCTGCCGGACGGCGGCTTGTTAGTGGCCACGCGCTTCGGCGACACGGACCAGCTGCACCGCGTCGCGGCGCCGCTCGGCGCGCGCGAGCAGCTGACGTTCTACCGCGATCCGGTCGGCACGGCGCGTGTGCCCCGGACCGCGGTGGCGCCGGGCTTCGTGTTCCTGCGGGACGAAGGCGGCAACGAGAACACGCAGGTGTACTACTACGACATCGCGACGCACGCGGTGCGCCTGCTGAGCGCCGGCAAGGGCGTGAATGGCGGACTGGTCTGGAGCCACGACGGCCGGCGCGTCGCCTTCCACAGCACGGCGCGCGACGGCGTGAGCTACGACCTGTTGATCGCCGAGCCGGCGAACAGCCTGGCCACGCCGCGCCTGGTGTTCAACGGATTCCAGAAGAACTGGTCGGTGCTGGACTGGTCGCCCGACGACACCAAACTACTGATCCGCAACTATGTCTCGGCGGCCGAATCGCACCTGTACGTCATGGACATCGCCAGCGCCGCGCTGACGCCGGTCAGCGAGGGCGACGGCGTCGCGAGCGTCGCCGCCGCGCGCTTCACGCCGGACGGCCGCGGCGTCTACCTGATCACGGACCGCGACAGCGAATTCGAGCAGCTGCGGCGCGTCGACCTGGCGGGCGGCGCGGTCGAGGTGCTGACCGGCCACATTCCCTGGGACATCGACAGCTTTGCCCGCTCCGACGACGGCCACTATCTCGCCTGGGTGGCCAACGTCGACGGCATC
>DASTHJ010000024.1:0-5224 GCA_035718265.1 Steroidobacteraceae bacterium
CACCGTGCGTTCGGCGAACTGCCTCAAGGCCGAGAACATCCACTACATCGGCGACCTCGTGCAGCGCACCGAAGTCGAGCTGCTGCGCACGCCGAACCTCGGCAAGAAGTCGCTCACCGAGATCAAGGAAGTGCTGCAGAGTCACGGCCTGATGCTCGGCATGCGCCTGGACGGCTGGCCGCCGGCGGGCCTCAAGCACGATTCCGATCGCGGGATGATCTGAAGTCGAATCGATGAAGTTGATGGGCCGGCCTGCAAAGGCCGGCTCCGTTTAGACAGGAAGAACCAAAATGCGTCATCATCTCTCTGGTCGTCAGCTCTCGCGCAATGCGCCGCACCGCCACGCGCTGCTGCGCAGCCTGTCGGTCGCGCTGCTGCGGCACGAGACCATCCGCACCACGGTGCCGAAGGCCAAGGAGCTGCGCCGGGTCGTCGAGCCCTTGATCACGCTCGGCAAGGAAGACAGCGATGCGAACCGCCGGCTGGCGTTCTCGCGGCTGCGCGATTCGGAGATCGTCGCCAAGCTGTTCGAGACCATCGGGCCGCGCTTCAAGACCCGCCCCGGCGGCTATACGCGCATCCTTCACATGGCGCCACGCCCCGGTGACAACGCGCCGATGGCGCTGATGCAGCTCGTGGAGCGCTCGGCCCCGGCCGCGGTCGAAGCCGCGCCGGAAGACAAGAAGGCCAAGAAGGCCGCCAAGGCCAAGCCGGAAGCCGCCGCGAAGAGCAAGGAAGACAAGAAGGCCGCGGCCGCCGCCAAGAAGGCGCGCGAGAAGGCGGCCAAGGAAGCCAAGGCGGCGAAGGCCGCCGAGAAGAAGGCGGCCAAGAAGAGCACGGGTGGCGCGGTCAAGAAGAAAAAGACCGCTGCCAAGAAGAAGAAGGGTTCGAAGTAGTTCGATTCTTCTGCAGATCGGAGACGGGCGCCCTCGAAAGAGCGGCGTCCGCTTCGCTTCTGCGATCAGCGCAGCAGCACGAGGTCGCTTTGCGTGTCCTCGGTGTGCGTATACAGCAGCGACTTGCCATCCGCCGAGACAGCGAGCCCGAGCCCGCCGAGCGGCGTGGGAATGTTCGGCAGCGTGCCGACCGTGTCGATCTTGCCGGTCGCAAGGTCGTAGCGCCGCACGGCGACGGGATTGGCCGCACCGTCGGTGAAGTAGATGGCTTGTGCCGTGGTCGCCCAACCATCCGCATAGGCGAGGGGCGGCATGCCGGGAAGCGGAGCCTCCGCGCCGTTCTCCAGCGGTTTCGTCCATAGCGTGACGCCATTGGGCCCGGCCACGTTGAACACGACTCGCTCACCCGCCATCGCTGCCTGGTACGAACGGTGGTCGGTGAAGCGTCGTGCCTCGCCCCCTTGCGCGGACACGCGGTACAGGCTTTCGCGGCCATCGCTGGCGAGCAGGAAACGGCAATCGCCCGACCACACGGGCAGCGCCAGATTGGGCTGAGAAGTCGCCACGCGCCGCGGCACGCGTTCGAGCGTGTCCATGACATACACGGCGGATACTCCGGATTCGCGCGAGTCGAATGCCAGGCGCCGGCCGTCGGCGCACCACGCCGGGCCGCCGGTCAATGGCCCGTTGAACGAGGTGAGCCGCGCGGCATTGGCGCCATCCGCATCGGCGATCCAGATTTCGGGGTTGCCGGAGCGATTCGACTGGAACGCGATGCGCGCGCCGTCCGGGGAGTAGCTCGGCGTGATCTGCGCACGCGTCGAATAGATCCATTTGCGCGCCGTGGCGCCGGGCTCACCGATCGCCAGGCGCCAGATGTCGATGACTTGCCGCGCGCGCGCATAGACCGCGCGGTTGTCGTGGGCCGCCAGTCCCGGCGCCAGCGAGTCCTCCACGATGTCGGGCCGTTCGAGACGACCATCGAGCTCGAGTGTCCAGATGCCCGTGCCATCCCCCGAGTCGTTGGCGACCAGCAGGTGGCGGGCGTCGCGCCACGCGAGTCCCTGTGGCAAACCGCGGAAATGCGCGATGCGGCGTGGGTTGCTGCCGCCGGACGTCGCGAGGTACACCTCGTATACCGCCACGCTGCGAATGCAGAGCCACGCAAGCTGACGGCCATCGGCTGAGAACGCGGGTGCGCCGGCGTGCCAGCACTCAGGCGTCGGCAGCGAACGCACCGACAGGCTCGCCAGGTCCAGAAGGCGCACGCCATGGGAGCCACCGGGGTCGACCGCGGAGAAAGCCAGCGTTGCGCCATCCGGCGACCAGGACGGCTGCATCAGGGCTTCCTGCGTGAACGCGCCGTCCGCCAGTTTGCGCTCGGCACCACCGGCGGCATCGATGACGAACAGGCCGGCGGCGTGCGCGTCCATGCGCGCGAAGGCGATGCGCGACCCGTCCGGCGACCAGGTTCCGGCGATCGCGGCCGCCGGCGTCCGCGTGAGCCGCAGCAGGCGCTCCGAGTCGACCGGCCGGACGTACAGGTCGAAGCCGCGGCCAGGTTCCCCTTCCCACGCGAACAACACGCGCGATCCGTCCGGCGACCAGGCCGGCATGTGCTCCTGGCCCAGGAGCGTCGTCAGCGGTGCGGTCGAGGGCTCATGATCCACGGACGTGCTCGTGCGGGTACCGTCAGGCAACCAGCGAGCCGCCATCGCGGTGATGGCCAGCGCGATCAGCGCGATCACCGCCGCCGCGACCACGCGCACGCGCGGCGGCAGCGCGGCGTTGGCCGGCGCAGCCGTCGCCGTCGCGGTCGCGGCGGGCGTCGCCGGTGAAGGACCGGCGTCCGTCAGTTGGCCGATGAATCGGTAGCCGCGACGCGGCAACGTCTCGACGAATCGCGGGCTGTCGGCACTGTCGCCGAGTGCTTCGCGCAGGCGGTTGATGATGGCGTTCAGACCCTGTTCGAACTCCACCACGCGGTGGTCCGGCCAGAGCCGCGCGCGCAATTCCTCGCGCGTGACCAGCCGGCCGGGCCGCTCGATCAGCATCGACAGTGCCAGAAAGGATTGGTTGGGCAGACGTACCGGGACACCATCCCTGAACAATTCCTGGCTCTGCAGGTCCGCTTCGTAGTCCGCGAATCGAATCCGGACGTTTTGTTGTCCCGATGCACTCATGTGAGACGCATGTAATCGACGTGTGATCCCGGTTCCATTGTGGCAGATGCGCCGCGCCGCGAGATTCGCGTCGCATGAAACGCCCGAATCCGTATCTGCTCGTCTGCCTGGCCGCCCTGGGCCCAGTCTGGGCCGTGCCATGTCTTGCCGCCGGGGGCGCGACCCGCGCCGACGGACCGTCCTTGCGCTACGAAGCGCAGTGGTACCAGCCATTCGCGCCCCGTACGGCACTCGACATGGTGCAGCGGACGCCGGGATTCACCCTGGACGAAGGACAGTCGCGCCGCGGACTCTCGGGCGCCGTGGGCAACGTGCTCGTCGACGGACGGCGGCCGAGCGCCAAGGAACAGACGCTCGAGGAGATCCTGCAGCGCATCCCGGCAGCCCAGGTGCAGGCCATCGAAATCCTGCGCGGCGCGCAGACCGCCGGAGATGCGTCGGGCCAGGCGGTGTTGCTCAACGTCGTGCGTACGCCGTTCACCGGGCAGGGGGTGGGGTCGATGGGCGTCGAATACGCGCAGCAGCACCGCGCCATGCCCAACGGTTTCATGGCATGGACCGGCCGGGCGCATGCAGTCGACTATGCCGTGGGCGCGGCGACATACAGCCTGCGGCGTGAGCTTCCGGGTACGCGCGAATTGCTGGATGCGGCGAAGGACCCGTCGGGCACACGGCGCGACGCCTCGCCGCGCGACTTCGCCGAATACACCCTCAACGGGGAGTCCGCATTCGCGCTTGGCGAATCCCGCCTGCGCCTCACTGGACAGGCGCACGAGGAGCGCTACCACGAGGATTCCACCATCGACACTTTCGGGCCGGGCGGCAATTTCCTCGAATCCGATTTCAACCCGTACACCGAAAACCGCCGCAACGCCGAGCTCGGCGGCCACCTCGAGCGCAGCGTCGGGCGCTGGAACCTGGCCGGAGTGCTGCTGCTGACACGCAACCGTTTCGAGAGCGAAGTGTCCTCGACGCACACCGGTTCCGCGGGTGTGGTCGAATCGGTCTACACGCAGCAGCTCAGCCGCGACAGCGGCGAATCGATCCTGCGCGGCACGCTGGCCCGCGGCATCGGCGACGACGGGCGGATCGAGATCGGCACCGAAATCGCGCTGAACACCCTCGACGCAGCGCTGATCGCCGCGGTGCAGACCGGCGGCGCGATTTATCCACTTCACCCGCCCAATTCCAACGTGCGCATCGAGGAAACGCGTGCCGAGTCGTTCGTGAACTACAGCTGGCGCATCGACGAACGCTGGGCGTTCGACTGGAGCCTGGCGGGCGAGTTCTCGCGGCTGCAGTTCAGCGGCGATTCCGAGCAGGTCGTGGAGCTCGCATACGCGAAGCCGTCGCTGCAACTCGCGCGCAGCTTCGGCACGGCCCACCAGTGGCGGGTGCGCGTGTTCCGCGACGTGGGACAGCTGGATTTCAAGGATTTCGTGTCTTCGCTATCGCTGTCGGACGAACGCATCGAAGGCGGCAATCCCGACCTGAAGCCACAGACTTCGTGGAACGTCGAACTGGCCGCGGACCTGCGGCCAAGTGCCGATCTCGCGCTCACCCTCACCGCCTTCCATCGGTGGCTGCGCGATACCGCCGATTTCGCGCCCGTCGGTCCTCCCGACGAGCTCGTCGACGCGCCAGGCAACATCGGCGATGGCCGCGTGTATGGAATGCAGCTGACGGCGCGCGTGCCGCTGAAATTCCTGCCAGGCGCCAGCCTGACGTTCGACGGCACGCGCCAGTTCTCGCGCGTCACCGATCCGCTGACCGGCCGGACGCGCGGCATCTCCAGATTCCAGGACTGGCAGCTCAAGACGGCATTGCGCCAGGACCGGCCGCGATACACCTGGGGACTCGACTATGCGCACAAGTCGATGACTACCGCATGGTTGCTGCAGGAGATCGATCGGGAGCGCGCGAGTCCCTCACTGGATGCGTACCTGGAGATCCCGCTCTGCGGCGGCCTGCGCCTGCGATTCGCAGCCGTTTCATTGTTAGGTCAGCCCGAGCTGCGCGAACGGTGGTTCCATGCGCCGGACCGGCGCGGCGCGTTCGATCACGCCGAGCTCGCACGGCGCGATCCGGGCACCTGGTACCAGCTGAGCATTTCAGGCAATTTCTGACTCAGCTCGGCGTCGCTTT
>DASTHJ010000025.1:0-5320 GCA_035718265.1 Steroidobacteraceae bacterium
AGTCCCTCTTTCCTAGAAAATGGGGACAGAAAATGGGGACATTCCTCATTTGCGCGCGCAACGCGCGGCAAAAGGGGACGTACCTGCTTCAGGTGCGTCCCCTTTTGCTAGGAAACGAGGAATGTCCCCATTTTCTAGGAAAGAGGGACTGTCCCCATTTCCACATGCCGGCCGAAGTTGTCGAGGATGGCCTGCCAGCCGGCGCGCTGCATCTCGACCGGATTCTCGCTCTCCGTGTCGAACGTCTCGCGGACCAGCACGCCGTCGTCGCGGCCGATGAACTCGACGTTCACCTCGCGGCCGTCGTCCATGCGGAAGTCGATGTGCTGGTTGGGCACGACGCGCGTGCAGGTTCCTTCGAAGTCGAAGCCGGCGCTGCCGTCCCGCGCCTCCATGCGCGCGGAAAACTTGCCGCCTTCGCGCAGGTCGACCGCGCTGCGCGTGGTGTGCCAGCTCTCGTGCGGCGAGTTCCAGCGGACGATGTCTTCCGGGGTATTCCAGGCCTTCCAGACCTCGGCCGGCTGGGCCTTCACGACGGTTTCGATGGTGATCTTCATGGCGGTGCTCCTGTGATATGGGCTCTCGGACATGAACTGGTCGAGCGGCGAGACGCCGGATCGACACTTCCGCTGAAAAATATCGCTGTCGATATGAGAGCTCGTTGCGCGACCAGCTTCCATGAAGCTGATTGCCCGAATGCGCGTCCTGATCACGGCGGTGGTGCTGGCAAGCTACTCGCCGTTCGGGCTCGGCTTGGGCTGCGACGAGGGCGGATCCGGCCACGCCGGCCACCTGGCCATCTCGATCTTCGTCGGCCGGCGGACGCGCGTCGCTGCGTCACAGCATTTCGAAGTCACCGGACGGGTGATCGTGCAGCCGCCGGCGATGCGGGCCGGCGAAGCGGCGGATGACGTGAAGGGCGGGTGATCGCTCACCCGCCGCTGCTTTTCACTTCGTCTTTTCGGCCGACTTTGGCTTTTCGACCGGCATCGCATCGAGCGGCGCCTCGAACGCGATGAACAGCACGCAGGGCTCAGCGCTCACGCACTCGCCGCGGTGATGCACCCGGGGCGGACCGTACGCGTACATGCCCGGCTTCAGCGTCGCGGTGGGCTGGCCTTCGTAAGTCACCTTCAGCTCGCCCGAGACCAGCACCATGCGCTCGGGCGAGGTGTGCCAGTGCGCCGGGATCTTCGAGTGGCCGGGCACCTTGAAGAACACGTCGAAGTCCGGCTTCGCCGGGTCGCCGTGCAGCACGGTGATGCCGCAGCCCTCCGGGATGAACGGCGGACACGGGCCCCACTGCAGCTGCGAATCGTCCGCGGCGCGCGCGAGCGCGGGATCGCCCGGCGCAGCATCGGCGAGGGCGGTACTCGCGATGAGCGCGCCGACAGTCATCAGGATGCAGTTCGAGAGTGGTTTCATGAGGATCTCCTCCGAAGTGTGGCTCCGGGGAGAACTTGCCAAACGACCGTGGTAGCGAGCGTGGGAAAAATGGGGACATTCTCCGATTCCTAGCAAATGGGGACAGACCTGCCATGGGTGCGTCTCCGGTTTTGCCCGCGTGGCGGGCAATCACCAATGGTGCCCGTTCTACAGGAAAGTGAGTCTGTCCCCTTTTGCTAGGAAACGAGGAATGTCCCCATTTGCTAGGAATCGGAGAATGTCCCCATTTCCGCGCTCGAACGTGTTTTCCCCGCGTTCGATGGAAATCCGTCGCCGCCCTCACCACCCACCCCTACGTTGGCGCCTCCACAAACCAATCCGGGAGTCGCCATGCGCACATCCATCCTGTTCCTCGCCGCGGCGTGCGTCGTCGCCACCGCCGCCCTCGCCGCCTCCAGCTCCTCGCGCCGCGACCAGCAGGTGCTGGACCGCGCACGCCAGCTGCAGCTCGAGTTCCGCCAGGGAAATCACGCGGCCGTCGGACCGCTGGTCGCGACGCTGGAGGATGCAGTCGTGCAATCGCCGAACAACGCCAAGCTCTGGGAGATGCTCGGCTTCGCGCAAATGTCCGAACAGGGCTCGCTGATCTCCACGCCGCCCGACATTCCGGCGATGCTCGCCGCCGGCGAGCGCGCGCTGCAGGCATTCGACCGGTCGCTGGCGCTCGAAGGTGACAATCTCCTCGTGCATGCCAGCCATGGCATGGCGAAGATGGTGGTCTCGCAATTGAAGGGCGACGTGCCCGGCATGCTGGCCGGCATCGAGGAGATGAACGCGGCCGTGCGCGCGAATCCCGAATCCACGGCCCTGCGGTTGACGCGCGGCTTCACGATCATTCACCTTCCGCCTGGCATGCGCGATACGAACGCCGTCATCGAAGACCTGCAGGCCATCCTGGATACCGTGCCGGGCGGCCGGTACGACGACGTGCTGCACGTCATGCTGGGCGACGTGTACGCCGAGACCGGCGATCCGGAATCCGCGCGCGCGGAGTACGCGCAGGTGGTCGGCGCCTCCGCGTTCGCCGCCGGGCAGGCGCGCTCGCGACTCGCGGCGCTGGAAAAAGGCGCGGTGGACCCCGCCGACATCGCCATGGTGCGCATGGGCACGGGCGCGCGCTGCCACATGTGCCACGCGCCGGGCACGGACGACTAGATGGATGCCATCGCCTACCTGACGGGCGCGGCGCTCAGCGCGATGCTGGCGCTGATGCAATGGCGCGTGGATCGCCCGCTGGGGCGCGTCAGCGGCTATCTACTCGTGTGGGTGCTCGGCTTCGTCTGGACCTGCGGCAATTTCGTGCGCGAGACGCTGGCGCTGGCCGGCGTGTCGGCGGACTCGCCGGCCGCGCGATTCGCGGAAGCCTTCGCCTGGAGTTGCACGCTGATCGGGCCGCTGGCCATCGGGCGCCTGCTGCAGGGCGGGCTCGGCACCGCGACGCGCGCCGCGCGCGTGTTCCTGGCGTTCACGGTGGCCGTCTCGCTGATGAACGTCGTGCTGTTCTGCATCGCCATCCGGCAGGCGCCCGCGCGCCTGGAGGCTGGCTGGTATCCGACGACGGCGTTTTTCGTCGGCCTGGCGGTAGGCGCGATCGCATTGCTCGTGTTCGCGGCGCATCGGCGCAGCACGCCCGCGGTGAAGCGCAGGCGCATGCCGCGCTGGTTCGCGCCGCTGGCGTTCCTGTTCGCGGCCATCCACATCCTGGCCATGCTGGCGGGGATACTGGTGCCTCGCATGCCGGAGGCATTGCGGCTCACGACCGACATGATCGGCCAGCACTGGACGATTCCGTGGTCCGTGCTGATCGCAACGTCGCTGGCGCAGGCTCACTACGCCGACCTGGTATTGAAGCGCAGCGTGTGGCTGCTGGTGAGCGTGACGCTCGCGACGCTCGCCAGCCTGTGGGTCATGGGCGCGACGGGGTTGTCGCTGCTGGCGACGACCGTGGCGATCGCGGCGCTGATGCTGGCGGCGCCGGGCATGGCAGGCGGCATCGCGCGGTTCGTGGACCACACCATCCTCGGCCGGCCTGACTACCGCGCGGCGAGCCTGTCACTGGAGCAGGCCCTGCGGCGCGAGACGCAGGCGCCGGCGCTGGTCGGCGCGGCGCTGGACTCCGTTCGCGGCACGCTGCGCGTGGAGGCGCGCTGGGTGGAGGCGCACGAGGAAGCATCGTCGGCGCCGCTCGCCTCCGTCACCGTGCATCCGGCTCACGAGCCGCCGCGACGGCTCGAGGTCACGGCCAGCCACCAGGCGCGTACGCTGATGCAGCCCGAGCTCGCCTTCCTCGCCGCCGTCGGCACGCATCTCGAGCGGCGTCTCGAAGCGCTGCGCTTCGAGCAGCAACAGCGCGCACTGCTGTTGCGCGAGGAGCGCCTCAGCCGCCTGCTCACCGAGGCGGAGCTGAAGGCGCTGCGCACCCAGGTCGACCCGCACTTCCTGTTCAACACCCTGAACACCATCGCCGACCTGATCAACACGAATCCGGCGCAGGCGGAACGCATGACGGAACGGCTGGCGGAGTGCTTCCGCTACGCGCTCGCCAAGCATTCGCGCGCGCTGTCGACGCTCGACGAGGAGCTGGACTTCGCGCGGCAGTATCTCGAGATCGAACAGGTGCGCTTCGGCGAGCGGCTGCAAGTGCAGCTCTCGCGCGGCGACGCGCTGGGCAGCGAGGCGGTGCCGTCGCTGCTGCTGCAGCCGCTGCTCGAGAACGCGATCCGTCACGGGCTCGCGCCGGTGCGCGCAGGCGGATGTGTCAGCGTGCATGCGCAACGCGAGGGTGAGCGGCTGCGGCTGCGCGTCGAGGACGACGGCGTGGGGTTGCGCGCCGGATCGGGCCACGGCGTCGGGCTGCGCAACGTGCAGGAGCGGTTGCGCACGCTGTACGCACAGGCGGCGGAGTTCCTGATCGGCGCGCGGCCGGACGGGCGCGGCACGCAGGTCACCATCGTGATACCGCTGCATGCCCATTAGCGCGCTGATCGCCGACGACGAAGCCGCGGCGCGCTCGCGCTTGCGGCGGCTGCTCGCGCCGCATTCTTTCGAGCTGATCGAGGGCGATGCGGCGGACGGCGTCGCGACGCTCGAAGCGATCCGCCGGCACAGGCCGCAGGTGGTGTTCCTGGACGTGCAGATGCCGGGGTTGGATGGCTTCGAGGTGGTCGAGTCGCTGTCGGCCGACGAGATGCCGTTGATCGTGTTCGTCACGGCGTACGACGCGTATGCGCTGGCGGCGTTCGAGGCGAATGCAGTGGCGTACCTGCTGAAGCCGGTGATGGAGGATCGGTTGCGGACCGTGGTGGCACGCCTCGAGCAGCTGGTGCGCTCGCCTTCCGAGGCGGCGCGGGAAACCGCGAAGAGCAGCGCGGCGGCCGGCGCTGAGCGGCGGCCGCTGCGGCACTTGCTGGCGCTGCAGCGCGAGGGCTATCTACTCATTCCGCTGGCCGAGGTGTGCTATTTCCAGGTCGAGGATGGCGTGACGCACGTGAAGACGGCCGGCGCGTCGTATCGGACCCACTACGCGATCGGCGATCTCGAGGCGCGGCTGCCGGCGCCGCCGTTCGTCCGCGCGCATCGCTCGACCGTCGTGAACCTGGACCAGGTTGCGAGCGTCAGCCCGCTGTTCAAGGGGTCGCTGCTGCTGAAGATCAAGGACGCGCAGGGCAGCGAGATCCAGGTGAGCGAGCGCCAGGCGAAGCACGTGCGGGAAATGTTGCAGATGTAAAATGGGGACATTCCTCGTTTCCTAGCAAAAGGGGACAGACCTGAAGTAGGTCCGTCCCCTTTTGCTAGGGAAGCTCTGCACAGGTGCCCGCGGGTGAGATACTGCGGGCACTTTGCTGTGCGGGGTAGTGCGATGAAGCAGACGACG
>DASTHJ010000026.1:0-2410 GCA_035718265.1 Steroidobacteraceae bacterium
CGAGGGCCTCAAGCTCGCGACCAAGACCTGGGCGGCGGCGAAGCAGGCGCTGGGCTGGGTCAGCGAGGAACTCGACGAATTCGTCATCCACCAGGTCAGCCAGGTGCACACGGCCGCGTTCGTGAAGGCCTTCGGCATCGATCCGAAGAAGGTGCTGACCATCTTCGGCGAGCACGGCAACATCGGCCCGGCCTCGGTGCCGATCGTGCTCAGCAAGCTGCGCGAAATGGGCCGCCTGAAGAAGGGCAGCCGCGTCGCCCTGCTCGGCATCGGCTCGGGCCTGAACTGCTCGATGGCCGAAGTGGTCTGGTGAGGTGAGCGACAGCGCGTTGCCGCCGTGCCCGCAGTGCGGTTCGGCCTACACCTACGAGGACGGCAGCCAACTGGTCTGCCCCGAATGCAGCCACGAATGGTCGCCGGACGAAATCTCGTCCGACGCTGATGCGCTTGAAGTCCGCGACGCAGTCGGCAACCTGCTCGCCGATGGCGACAGCGTGACGATCGTGAAGGACCTGAAGGTGAAGGGCGCCTCGAACGCGCTCAAGGTTGGTACCCGGGTCAAGGGCATCCGCCTGGTCGATGGCGCCGATGGCCACAACATCGACTGCAAGATCGACGGCTTCGGCGCGATGCGACTGAAGTCCGAATTCGTGAAGAAGGCCTGAGTCGCCGGTTGCGGTTGGTTGCGCGGCCGACATCGAGGCGAGCCGAGTCGTGAGCCAGAGCCCCGAACTGTTGCGCCGGCTGTTGCGCGCGAAGGACCGGATGGATGGCGCGCCCCATGAACCGTGGACGGTGCGCCGGCTGGCGCAGGTCAGCGCCGTGTCCGAGGCGCATTTCGCGCGCGCGTTCAAGCAGGCGTTCGGGCTGCCGCCGCATCGCTACCTGCTCACCCGCCGCATCGAGCGCGCCGTGGCACTGCTGCGCGACACCGACCTGCCGATCACCGACATCGCGCTGCGCACCGGCTGGACCAGCCTGGGCACCTTCGGCCGCATCTTCCGCGACATCACCGGGGAGAATCCCGGAAGCCTGCGCACGCTCGAGCAATCCATTCCGCATGCACGCGGGCATGTGCCCGAGTGCGTGGCGCGCGCCGCGGACCGGCCCGACCTGAAGACCGCAGTTTCGGAGAAGCGGCGCAGGAAGCTGGCCGGGACAATGGCCCATCCAACCAAGGAGGCCACATGACCCGAAGCATCGATGTGATCGGACTGTACGTGCGGGACCAGGACGAGGCGCTGGCGTTCTACGTCGACAAGCTGGGATTCCAGGTGCACAGCGACGTTCGCAACGGCAATTACCGCTGGCTGACGGTGCAGCTTCCCGAGCAGCCGTTCCAGCTGGGCCTGTTCTTGCCGGGTCCGCCGGTCCACGACGCGGCGACCGCGCAGGCCTTGCGCGAGATGGTGGCCAAGGGCGCGATGCCGCCGCTGGTGCTGGCCGTGGACGACTGCCGCAAATCGTTCGAACGATTGTCCGCGCTCGGCGTGGAGTTCACGCAGGAGCCCGTGGACCGCTACGGCGCGGTGGATGCGGGCTTCCGCGACCCGTCCGGCAATGGCTGGAAAATGATCGAGGCACGGAGGCCGCGATGAAGCTCGGCCCGTGGATGCGGCAGGGCCATCGCTGGCTGTCCATCGCCTTCACCCTCGCCGTGGCCGCCAACTTCGCGTATCGGGCGCTGGCGGCGGGCGAACCGCCGGCATGGTTGATCTATTCGCCGCTGCCGCCGCTGTTCCTGCAGCTGTTTTCCGGCCTGTACCTGTTCGCGCTGCCGTACACCGCCCGGTTGCGCGGCAAGGCGCAGGCCTGACCCGGGTCGGCCGTGGCGCGGGACGGCCGACCTACAATAACCGGATGCGATTCCCCGATTACCCGTTCACGCCCGCGCGCTTCGACGTGCGCCCGGGCATCGCCATGTCGTACCTCGACGAAGGGCCGCGTGAGGCCGAGGTCGTCGTCATGCTGCACGGCAATCCGTCGTGGAGCTATTACTGGCGCCACCTCGTGTCCGGGCTGCGGGACAAGTACCGCTGCATCGTGCCCGACCATGTCGGCATGGGCCTGTCGGATCGACCCGACGACGCGCATTACGCCTACACGCTGCAGTCGCGGATCGACGATCTCGATGCGCTGCTGCGACACCTCGGCATCGACGGCCCGGTCACGCTGGCGGTGCACGACTGGGGCGGGGCGATCGGTTTCGGCTGGGCGCTGCGCGATCCCGTGCGTGTTCGCCGGCTCGTCGTCACCAACACCGCTGCATTCCCGTTGCCGGCGGCGAAGCGTTTCCCGAAACGCCTGGCGATGGGCCGCGATTCGCGCCTCGGCGGCTGGCTGATCCGCCGCTTCAACCTGTTCGCGCGCGGCGCCGCGCGCCTGGGCACCGAACGCAAGCTGTCGAAGG
>DASTHJ010000027.1:0-13612 GCA_035718265.1 Steroidobacteraceae bacterium
ACGCAGTCGGCGAAGTCCTCGAGCTCCACCGCGAACTGGTCGGTGGGCGGCATGTTGATCTCCGGCCCGTCGCTGCGGCGGCCGCGATTGCCACCGTAGAAGTACGCGGGCTCGAGGCCGAACCAGCCACGCGAGGTCGCGGCGCGAAAGCCGGCGAGGCCGTTCGCGTTGTATGTATTGACGCTGCTCAGCACCACGCCGGATGGGAACTTGGCCTGCCAGAGGATGGTTTCCTCGACTTCCTTGAACTTCACCGGATCCGTTTTCGTCTCGGTGGCGCTCACCCACACCGGGTCTTCGCCGGTCAGCATGCGGCCGGTCTGCAGGCAGTAGATGCCGACATCCATGAGACAACCACCGCCGGCCAGTTCCTTGTTCAGGCGCCACTGCGTCGGATCGCCGATCGCGAAGCCGAAGTTGGCGTCGATGACCTTGAGGTCACCGAGCACCTTTTCCTTCGCGAGACGCACGCACTCCAGGTGGTTGGGCTCGAACTGGCAGCGATAGCCGACGCCCAGCAGCTTGCCGGCCTTCTTGACCGCGTCGATCATCTGCTGGCAGCGCTCGACGGAAATCTCCATCGGCTTCTCGCAGAACACGTGCTTGCCCGCGGCAGCGGCCGCGAGCGCGTGTTCCAGGTGCAGCGCGTTCGGCGTCACCACGTACACGATGTCGATGTCCTTGTTCGAGGCCATCTTGTGCATCGACTGGTAGTCGTAGACGTTCTTGTCCGGGATCCCGTATTTCTTCTTCCATTCCTCGGCCTTCGACGGCGTGCCCGTGACGATGCCGGCGAGCCGGCAATTGCGCGTCTTCTGCAGCGCCGGCGCGATCTGGTTGGTCGCGAGGCTGCCGAGTCCGCACAGCGCCACGCCGAGCTTGCGTGTCGACGCCTGGCCCAGCGCCCGGCCGGCGAAGCCGGAGAGCAGCGGTGCGGCGGCGAGCGCGGCGGATGACGACAGGACCTGGCGACGCGAATAGCTCATGTGAATTCCCTTGTAAGTCGGTTGCGGACGATCCGGCGGGAGAGTCTAGCCGAGTGCGCGGCCGATATTTCCCCGGCGCGGAACCGGATCCGCACAGCGCGTTACACATCTTCGTCACGCGCTGGCGTCGGGGAGTTCTTGCATGCCGTCCGAGTCGACTAACTTTCTGGCAATAAAAGGATTTTTTCTCGTGCCGCTGCTGTTCGCACTGGCGGCGTGCAGCGCCGGGAACGGTGCAGGACTCGATCAGAATGGCCAGCCTGTGGCGGGCGGCCCGCCGGATGGTCAGCCACCTCCGAGCGGCGCGCCGGCCGACTCCGACTTCCAGGAGATCCAGGACACCGTCTTCACGCCGATCTGCACGCAGTGCCACGTGGGCGCCAATGCCCCGCAAGGCATGCGACTCGATGCGGCCAACAGCTACGCGATGATCGTCAACGTCGACAGCAAGGAAGTGCCCGGCCTCAAGCGCATCGATCCGGGCAATCCCGACCAGAGCTACCTGGTGCAGAAGATCTCGGGCACGGCCGCGGTCGGCGGCCGCATGCCGCTCGGCCAGGCGCCGCTGCCGCAGGATCGGATCGACCTGATCCGCAGCTGGGTGGCGGCGGGTGCGCCGCCGGCGTCGTCGGTGGCGCCCGATGGTCTGACGGTCACCAGCGTGATCCCCGCGCCAGGCGAGCTCGCCGCGGCCGGGCTCGCGAAACTCACCGTGATATTCGCGCGCGACGTCGATGCGACGCTCGCGGCGAGCGGCACGTTCGAAGTGCGCGACGGCTTCGACCAGGTCGTGCCGGTCGCCGCGGCGCAGGTGCCGCAGGGCCGGCCGAACGTCGTCGAGGTGACGCTGGCGCGGGCGCTGCCCGCGGGCAGCTACCAGCTGCGCGTACGCGGCCAGGGACCCGTGGCGCTCGCCGACAACGCGGGCCACGTGCTCGACGGCGATGCGGACGGCAAGGCCGGCGGAGATTTCCTCATGTCCTTCGACGTCAGCGCAGGAGCGAGCCGATGAGTTTGCTGAAGCAGTGGTCCCCGTGGGTGGCGGTCGTCGCGGTGGCGTTCGCGGGCACGGCCCATGCCGAGCCGTATCTCGCCGCGCAGATGGGCCTGAAATGCGCGCAGTGCCACGTCAATCCGACCGGAGGCGGCATGCGCAGCGTGTTCGGCAATACCTTCGCGCAGACCACGCTGGCGCAGAAACGCATCGGCGCGGAAGAAGATCTGTGGACCGGCCAGGTCATGAAGTTCCTGTCCGTCGGCGGCAACGCGCGCGCCAACTTCAACTACGAGGACGTGCCGCACGCCGGCACGACCAACGACTTCGACGTCGAGGAGGCGCGTGCCTACCTCGATTTCGGCGTGATCCCGAACCGCCTGTCCGTGTACGTCGACCAGCGCTTCGCGCCGGGCAATGCCACGAACCTGGAAGCCAACGTGCGCTACTGGGTCAAGGAGAACACGTTCTACGTGAAGGCCGGCCGCATGTACCTGCCGTTCGGCTATCGCTTCGAGGACGACAACGCCTTCGTGCGCCAGCTTTCCGGCATCAACATGCAGGCGCCGGACGAGGGCGTGGAGCTGGGAATCGAGTCCGGTCCCTGGACCGCGCAATTCGCGATCAGCAATGGCGCGGGCGGCGGCTCCGAGGACGACCACGGCAAGCAGTTCGTGACGCGCGCGGAGTTCGTGCAGTCGAACTGGCGCGTCGGCGCGAGCGCGCTCTACAACGACACGGACCTGGGCGCACGTACCGGCTTCGGTGGCTTCGGCGCGGTGAAGTTCGGCCCGGTGGTGCTGCTCGGCGAAGTCGACTACATCGACGACGACAGCATCGGCGCCGCCGGCACCAAGCTCATGGCGACGCTGGCCGAGGCCGACTTCCGGCTCGCGCAGGGTCACAACCTCAAGCTCACCTACGAGTGGTTCGAGCCGAACGACGACGTGGACGAGGACGAGCAGACGCGCAGCAGCCTGCTGTACGAATGGTCGCCTATCCAGTTCATCCAGCTGCGCGCCGGCGCACGCGTCTACGACGGCATCCCGCAGAACGACAACCAGAATCGCAAGCAGGCATTCATCCAGCTGCATGGCTTCTTCTAGGCCTCTGTGTGATGCACCTCAGCGCTCGTATGCCGGCAAGCTCGAGCGCTTCGCGAGGTTCATCGCGCCGGAGTTGAGGGGCCTGTTCGCCGAGCTGGCCATCGGTCCGCGGGCGTGCGTGCTCGACCTGGGGTGCGGTGTCGGCATCGCGACCCGCATGCTCGCCGAGCAGCTGGATCGCGAGTCGCGCGTCGTCGGCGTCGACCTGTCGCTGCCGCACCTGCGTGCCGCGCGCGCCACGCGCGGCCGCGAACTGAGCCTGCTGCAGGCCGACGCAGCGCAGCTGTGCTTTCGCGCGGGTGCGTTCGACCTGGTCTGGAGCTGCAATACCATCAATCACCTGGCCGATCCGGTGGGCGCGCTCACCCGCCTGCGCGCCACGCTTCGTCCCGGCGGTCGCATCGTGCTGGCGCAGAGCGGCCTGCTGCCGGAGATGTACTTCGCCTGGGATGCGCCGCTGGACGAGGCCGTGCGTCGCGCCTGCCACGACTACTATCGCGAGCGCTACGGCCTCGAGGTCGAGGACACCGCGGAGATCCGTGGCTTGATCCGCCTCCTGCGGCGCGCCGGACTGCGCGTCGGACAGGTGCGCACGCTGGTGATCGAGCGCGTCCAGCCTCTGTCGGAGATCGATTGCGCCTACTTCGAGGAGGCAATCTTCCGCGGCACCTGGGGCGAGCGGCTGCGCCCGTTCCTGACACGCGAGCAGTGGCAGGCGCTGTGCAATTACACCGATCCCGCATCCCCCGGGTATAGCCTGGACCGCGAGGACTTCCACCACCTCCAGACGCTCACCGTGTGTGTCGGCCATGCCTGAGCACGGCCTGCCGCTGGTGACGTTCTATCTCACCGACCGGTGCAACTCGCGCTGTGTCACCTGCGACTACTGGCGGCACGGCAGGACCGACGCGACGCTCGAGTCGGTGCTGCGCGTACTGCCCGACCTGCGCCGCCTGCGCACGCGCGTGGCGCTGCTCTCCGGTGGCGAGCCGTTGATGAATCCCGAATGGCAGGCGATCGCCGCGAGTCTGCGCCACGCGGGACTCGAGGTGTGGCTGCTGACCTCGGGGCTCGCGCTGGCCAAGCATGCGGCGGCCGTGGCGCGGCTGTGCGACTCGGTCACCGTGTCGCTGGATGGCGCGAATGCGGCCACCTACCAGGCGATCCGCGGCCTCGATGCCTTCGACAAGGTCTGCGAGGGCGTGCGGGCCGTCGTGGCGCGGCAGGTCGAGGTGAATCTGCGCGTGACGCTGCAACGCGCCAACTACCGCGAACTGCCCGAGTTCGTGCGTCTCGCGCGCGAGCTGAACGTCGCGCAGGTCTCGTTCCTCGCCGTCGACGTCGGCAATGCACACGCGTTCGCGCGCGCCAGCCCGGCGGAACTGCCGCTGGCGCTGACGCAGGCCGACCTGCCGCTGTTCGCCGAGCTGATCGACGCGCTCGAGCGGGAGTCCGCGCACGAGTTCCACAGCCGGTTCATCGCCGAATCGCCGGCGAAGCTGCGCCGCGTCCACCAGTATTTCGCCGCGCTCTGCGGCCTCGACGATTTCCCGGCGGTGCGTTGCAATGCGCCGGAATTCTCGGCGGTCGTGGACGCGCACGGGCGCGTGGCGCCCTGCTTCTTCATCCCGGGCACCGGCGCGCGCACGCACCAGGGACTGCAGGCGGCGCTCGACGAGGCGGCCATGGTCCGCCTGCGCGCGTCGATCCGCGCCGGGGCGCGGCCGGAGTGCGGGCGCTGCGTGTGTTCGATGTGGCGCGAGCCGGCCACCTTCACGGACCGCGCATTTCCGGCGCTGGAACGCGCGCATGCGTGACGTCGCGCGCTCACTGCTGGGACCGGCATCCCCCGGGGCCGTGGGCTGGCTGCTCGGCAAGGGACTCGAGGCCGCGATGCGCGTCACGCGGCGCTGGCGCTACGACGATCATCGCGTGGAGCGCATCCACGGCCTCACGCTCCTGGTGCTGCCGGGAGTCGCCAATCCCCGCCTGCTGCGAACCGGCGCGTTCTTCGCCGACTGCCTGAAGCCCGCGCTGTTCGCCGGCCGCGCGGTGCTCGACATGGGAACGGGTTCGGGCGTGTGCGCATTGATGGCCGCGCGCCACGCGGCGCGCGTCGTGGCCGTGGACATCAGCCGCGCCGCGGTGCGCTGTGCGCACATAAACGCCGTGCTGAACCAGCTGGAAGACCGCATCGACCTGCGGCACGGAGACCTGTTCGAGCCCGTGTCCGGCGAGCAGTTCGACATGGTGCTGTTCAACCCGCCGTTCCTGCTCGGCGCGCCGGCGGACGAGCGCGATGCCGCCTGGCGTTCGGTCGACGTGGCGAGCCGCTTCGCACGCGGCCTCGATGCCAGGCTCGCCCCGCGCGGCTTCGCGCTGCTGCTGCTGTCGACCTTCGGCAATGCCTGCGCGGGCTTCATCGACGAGCTGCGCATGCAGGGATTCGAACTGCAGGTGTGCGCGCGGCGCCGCTACGTCAACGAGACCGTCACCCTGCTGCGCGTCGAGCGCCGGGGTGACGCATGAGCACGCGCGTGCTGCTGGTCAATCCACGCATCACCTCGCGATCGCGCGCGCGTTTCCCGCTGTCGTTGCTGACGCTGGCCGCGGCGCTCGAGCAACGCGGTCACGCGGCCGACGTGGTCGACGGCAACGTGCAGCGCAACCTGGTCGGCACGGTGCTCGAGCGACTGCACGCCGGCCACTATGACGCACTCGGCGTCAGTGTCATGGGAGGACCGCAGGTCGAGACCGCGCTGTGTCTCTCCGAGGCGGTGCGCCACCACGTTCCGAAGCTGCCGATCGTGTGGGGCGGATATTTTCCGAGCCTGTATCCCGACGCCGCGCTCACCGGCACGCCGGTGGACTACCTGGCCCGCGACCAGGGTGAGCACGCATTCGCCGGGTTGCTCGACGCGTTGCCGACACCGGACCCGGCGCTGCTCGCGAGCATCGCGGGGCTCAGCTGGCGGCGCGACGGCGCGCTGGTGCACAACCCCGCGCGCCGCGTGGCGCCGCCGACATTCGACGGCCTGTTGCCCTACGACAAGCTCGGCGATCCACGCGCCTACCTGGCCAGGACCTTCATGGGCGCGCGCACCGCCGTGCACCAGGCGGCGCTCGGTTGCCGCTTCCGCTGCACGTTCTGCGGCGTGGCGGCGATGTTCCGCGGCACGACGCTGCTGCCGCCGGCCGCGCGCCTCGAGCGCGACCTGCGCTACCTGCGCGACGTGCTCGGCGCGGATTCGCTGCAGTTCTTCGACCACAACTTCTTCGATCGCGAGGCGGACATGGCGCCGCTGCTCGAAGTGCTGGCGCGCCTCGAGATGCCGTGGTGGTGCTACGCGCGCGCCGATGCGTTGACGAAACTCTCGCCCGAGTCCTGGGCGCTGGTGCGCCGCAGCCGGCTCAGGATGGCCTACATCGGCGCGGAGACGCCCAACGACAAGCTGCTGCGCTCGATTCGCAAGGGCACCCGTTCCGACCAGACGCTCGAGGTCGCCGAGCTGTGCCGGCGCCACGGCGTGATCCCGGAACTTTCGTTCATGGTCGCGCCGCCCGAGGATCCGGCCGGCGAGACCGAGCGCACCTTCGATTTCATCCGCCGTGTCAAGCGCGTGAATCCCGACGCCGAGATCATCGTGTACGTGTACACGCCGCTGCCGGCGACGAGCGTGCCGGATGCACAGCGCCTGAAGCTCGCGCCGCTGCGCGACATGCGGGGCGAACCGGTGGTGTTCCCACGCAGCGCGCGCGAGTGGACCGAGCGGCGCTGGGTCGATTACGCCTGCCACGCGGATGCGCCGTGGATCGACGATCGTCTGCGCCGCCGCATCCGCGACTTCGTGACCGTGCTGCGCTGCCGGTTCCCGACCGTGCAGGACGCCCGGGCGCCGCGCTGGGCCAAGAACACGCTGCGCGGTCTCGCCGCGTGGCGTTACTCGCTGCGTCTGTATGACAAGCCGTGGGAACTGCAGGCCTCGCAGAAGATGATCCGGCTGCTCGACCCGCGGGTCTCGAGCATCTGACACCGCCATGGACAAGGGCGTCTCAGGTTCGCTGTTCATGCGCTTCTGGGCGCTGTTCGGTCGCGCGGAGCGCCGGCGATTCGTGCGCCTGCAACTGCTGTCGCTGCTGATGGGCGTATCGACGATGCTGGGCGTGACGGCCGTGCTGCCGTTCCTGGCCGTGTGCGCGGACCCTGAGCTGATCGGGCGCAATGCATGGCTGATGCGGCTGTCCGCGCGGCTCGGACTCGAGAGCACCCAGGCGTTCATTGCCTTGCTCGGGGCCGCCTTCGTGCTGCTCGTCTGGTTCGGCAACGCGATGAACCTGCTCGGCGGTGTCGCCATCCGGCGCTTTGCGCATGACACCGCAGCGCGCTGGCAGGAGGCCTTGTTCGCCGAGTACCTGCGACGTGATGCCCTGTTCCACGCGCGCAGCGACGGTGCGGTGCTGGCGAGCCGCGTGGTGCGCCACGTCGACGGGTGTGCACTCGGCCTGCTGCAGGGAATCCTGTTGCTGGTCACCGGCGCCGTGACCTGCCTGCTGATCCTGCTGTCGGCGCTGCTGATCGATCCGCTGGCGGCGCTGCTCGCCGGCGCGTTGTTCACGACCGCGTACGCGGCGATCTACTCGCGGGTACGCGCCCGGCTGCTCGACAACGGCCGCACGCAATCGCGGCGCTGGAGCGAGCGGGCGCGCCTGATGGCCGAGAGCTTCGGCGCGATCAAGGAAATCCTGGTGCGCGGCAACCAGGACTTCTTCCGACGGATTTTCGCCGGCCAGTCGGCGGCCATCGCGCGCACCGGCGCGGACACGCTGACGATCGCGCAGCTGCCGCGCAACCTCATCGAATGCCTGGCCGCGGCGGCGCTGGTGGCCGCGGCGCTGATCGGCGCCGGCATGGCGCAGGCGGGCGAGGTGCGCTGGCTGGCGGAGATCACGTTCTTCGCGCTGGCGGCCTATCGTCTCATGCCCGCCTTGCAGCAATGCTTCTCGGCGATGGCGCACATCGCCGCGGAGCGCGCGGTGTTCGACGCGGTGGAGCCCGATCTGCGGGCGGCACTGGCTGCGCCTGCCCCGGCCGACATGGCGCCGACGGCCGGCCCGGGTCGGGACTGGCCGCAACGTGAAATCGTGCTCGAGCACGTGAGCTTTCGCTACGCGGCGCATCTGGCACCGGCCATCCGTGACGTGTCATTGACGATTCCCGCGGGCGCCCGCGTGGCGTTCGTCGGGGCGAATGGCTCGGGCAAGTCGACGCTCGCCGATCTCATCGTGGGACTGTTGCGGCCCGAGACGGGCGCGATCCTCGTCGACGGCGAGAAGCTCGACGCGTCCATGCTCGACGCCTGGCAATCCTGCATTGCCTACGTCCCGCAGACTGGATTCCTGCTGAACGCCAGCGTCGCGGAGAACATCGCCTTCGGCGTGCCGCGCGAGCAGATCGATCGCGCACGCCTGCACGAAGCGGCGCGCCAGGCGCAGCTGGAGGAATTGATTGCCTCGCTGCCGCGCGGCTACGACGAACTGCTCGGCGAGCGCGGCGTACGGCTGAGCGGCGGGCAGCGCCAGCTCGTCGCCATCGCGCGGGCCCTGTATCGCGAACCGCGGCTGCTGGTGCTGGACGAGGCGACGAATGCACTCGACGCGTCGAACGAACGTCGGGTCATCATGGCGCTGCGCGATGGCGCCGCCCCGCGCACCACCATCCTCATCGCGCACCATGCCGCGGCGCTGCGCGAGTGCGACATGGCGTTCACGTTCGACCAGGGCAGCCTGGTGGCCACGAACCCTGGTGCGCGGCATCGCGCCGAGGCGTCGTGATGGCGAGCATCGCGCGCGATCCGTTCGGCGAACTGCGCGTGCCCGGCGGCCGACGGCAGTTCGCGCTGTTCGGCACGCGCTGCGAATTCCGCGGTCATCACCGGCTGCTCGAGCTGGTGGACCAGGCCTGCAGCGGCCTGCCGCCGCAGCGGCTCGCCGGCACCGCTCCCGCTTGCCACGTCGAGCTGCGGCTGGCGCATGGTGGACGCGCATTCGGCGCAGCCGGGCCGCCGCCGCTGCGCACCGCGGCGGGCGCGGGCATGCTGACCGGCATCATCGATGCCGACAATCACGCCATCATCGCGCCGGCGCTGTGCCGTGCCAGCATCAGTGCCTCCGAGGCGCTGTTGGCGCATCCCTATCACGCGCGCTACGAACTGGTCGAATTCACGCTGTTGACGCTGCTCGCGCGTGTCCGCGGCCTGGTGCCGCTGCACGCCGCCTGCATCGGTGATGGGCGGCGCGCGCTGCTGCTGCTCGGTGAGAGCGGCACCGGGAAGTCGACGCTGTGTTTTCACGCGGCGCTCGACGGGCTGACCATGCTCGCGGAAGACAGCCTGTTCGTCGAACCGCGGACATTGATGGCCTGCGCATTGCCGGCATTTGTGCACCTGCGCGGCGATGCGCTGCGATTCCTCGACGCGGCCGCGCGTCGCGCGGTGCGCAGCTCGCCCGTCATCCGCAGGCGCAGCGGCGAGCGCAAGTACGAGATCGACCTGCGTCGCCTGCCACACGCCAGGCTGGGGGGGCCGCAACGCCTGGTCGCGGCGGTGCGGCTGGAGCGCGCGCCTGGCGAGCCGCGCGCGATCGACGTGCGCCCGATCCTGGCGCAGCTGCGACGCGAGCAGCCGTATGCCGCCGCGCGGGCCGGGTGGCACGAATTCCTCGACGGCGTCGCGCGCCTGCCTTGCCTTGCGCTCGGCAGAAGCGCGCATCCGCGCGATTCCGTGGACGCGTTGCGCAACCTGCTGGCGGATCTGCCGCCGTGAATGGCCCGCTCGTATCGGTGATCCTGCCCGTGTACCAGCGCGCCGCGCTCGTCGCGCAGGCGGTGCGCTCGGTGATCGCGCAGACGCTGCGCGACTGGGAGCTGATCGTCGCGGACGACGGTTCCACCGACGATTCGCTGCCCGTCTGCCGGCAGCTCGCCGGCAGCGATGCGCGCCTGGGCGTGCTGGCCTTGCGACACAGCGGAAATCCCGCCGCGGTGCGCAACGCCGCGCTGCGCACGGCGCGCGGCGAGTTCGTCGCCTTCCTCGACTCGGACGACGTGTGGATGCCGGACAAGCTCGAGCGCCAGCTGGCGCAGCTGCGCGCGAGTCGCACCTGTGCCTGGAGCTATACGGGCTTCGAACACATCGATGCCGACGGCGCACCGCTCGCCGATGGCGTCGCGGCGCGCTGGTCGCCGTGCGAGGGGCAGATCTTCGCCGCCACGGTGACCGGGCAGGCGCCGATTCGTACCGCGAGCGTCGTCATGGCCGCGCGCGCCTTGCTGCTCGCGGCCGGCGGATTCGACGAGGAGCTCGTCTCCGGCCAGGACTACGACCTGTGGATGCGCCTGGCGCTGCATCACCCGGTGGCGGTGCTGCCGGCCCGGCTGACGGCGGTGCGCGTGCACTCCTCGAGCCACAGCCATCGCTGGCCGCCGCGCGCGCTCGAAGGCCGTGAGCTGTCGCTGCGCAAGATCGCCGGCGTCGCCGGGCGCGAATGGCAGCCGCTCATCGCGGCGCAGCGACGGCGCAATGCCGCTGCGCTGGCCGCGAGCTACCTGGCGCAGGGCGCGCACGCCGAAATGCTGGCGAGCATGCGGCGCAGCTTCGGAACCTGCTGGCGCGATCCACGCTGGTGGCTGTCGAGCGCCCGCACCCTGGCGCGCTCGCTGCGACAGCCCATGACGACGTCGGGTGAGCCGCTTGCGCGCTGAGTCGCCATACCGTCCGGACGTCGACGGACTGCGCGCCATCGCCGTGGCGGCGGTGATCCTGTTCCACGCCGGGGTGCCGGAAGCGGCCGGCGGCTACGTCGGCGTCGACGTCTTCTTCGTGATCTCCGGCTTCCTGATCACGCGCTGGCTGGACTCGCGCATGGCGCAGCCGCCGGGCGCGATGCTGCGCGAGTTCTACGTGCGGCGCGCGCGGCGCATCCTGCCGGCGCTGCTGCTGGTCATGGCGCTGGCGGCCATCGCAGCGCTGTGGCTGCTGCAGCCGGCGCATCTCGAGGCGTTCGGCAGGATCATGGCGCCGGCGGCGCTCATGCTGGGCAACTTCGGCGCCTGGCGCAACGGCGGCTACTTCGGCTGGAACGCCAGCGACATGCCGCTGCTGCACCTGTGGTCGATCGGCGTGGAGGAGCAGTTCTATCTTCTCTACCCGGTGCTGCTGCTGCTGATTTCGCGGCTGGTGCCACGCTGGCGCCGGCCGTTGCTCGCCGCCGGTCTCGTGCTGTCCTTCTCGCTGTGCCTGTGGGCGGCCAGGGACCACGCGCCAGCCAACTACTACCTGCTGCCGACGCGCGCCTGGGAGCTGCTGGCCGGTGCGCTGGTGGCGCTCGGGGCGTGGCCCCGCATGCGCGGCCGACTGGCGCGCGAAACCGCGGCGATGCTGGCGCTGGCCGTCATCGTCGTCACGAGCTGGCAGTACACGAAGACATACACCTATCCGGGTCCGTTGACGCTGCTGCCGGTGCTTGCGACCGCGCAGCTGATCGCCACGGGCGAGCAGGGCGGCAGCCTCGCCGGGCGCATGCTGTCGTGGCGACCGCTGGTGTTCACGGGCCTGATTTCGTACTCGCTGTACCTCTGGCACATGCCGCTGTTCGGGCTGTTCCGCTACTGGAACATCTTCGAGCTCACGGCCTGGCAGATCGCGGGGCTGTGCGTCTTCCTCTATCTACTGTCGGCGGCCAGCTGGAAGCTGGTCGAGATACCGTTCCGCCGCCGCAAGCTGCTGCCGCGCGACCGCGCGTTCTGGTACGCCGCCGCGGCCACGAGCCTGGCGCTGTTCGCCGTCGGCGTGCAGATGCGCTACGAGTTCGGCACGCAGCGGCGTCTCGCCGGGCTGGCGCGCGCCAATCCGGACGTCGACGTGCTCGTCCGGCAGCGCGCGGCGCGCTGCATGGACGTGGATCTCGCGCAGATCCGCCGCGGCGAGCTGTGCCGATTCGGACCGCGGCGCGGTGCGCAGGGCCGCGTGCTGGTCTGGGGTGACAGTCACACCTGGGCTCTCGTGGGGCTGTTCAAGGAGCTCGCCGAGAGCGAGCGGCTGCAGGTCAATGTCGCCCAATACCCGGCTTGCCGGCCGCTGATCGGCGCGGAGAGCAGGCGCGAATGCAGCGAGTTCAACCTGGCGATGGTCGACGCGGTGAAGGCCCTGGACCCGGGCCTGATCGTGCTGAGCGCGTACTGGAACAATCCGAAGATGCCCTTGCACGTCGATGCACGCCACACGGACGACCCGTGGCCCTTCAGCCTCGCCTTGCAGGAGACGCTGCGGCGGGTACGCGCGCCCGGCCGCCAGGTGTGCGTGATCAAGACCGTGCCACGCCTGCGCTATCCCGGCGAGTACGCGATGTACATGGCACGCAGGCGGGGAATCAGCGCGGATTTCCTCGCGCTGCCGCGCGCGTCCGCCTATGCACAGGATCGCGGGTTCGAGAGCGTCGTCGATGCGCTGCAGGCGCGCGGCTTGCTGACCTCGGTGGATCCGAAACGCGTGCTCTGCCCGGACGATCGCTGCAGGTATCGCCTCGAGGACGGCACGCCCATCTACATGGACGACAACCACGTCTCGTTGGCCGGGGCGGAGCTGCTGCGCGGCGAAGTGGCAGGTTGTTTCGCCGTGGCGGCGGAAGCGCAGCTGGCGCGCGCCCGTTCGTCAGGAGCCCGATAAGTGCCTCGCCAGCTCGAAGACATGCCGTGCGGAGTAGCGCGTCAGGCAGCGGTTGTCGCCGAAACGACAGACATCGCGGCCGCAGGGACCGCAGTCGAGATCCGCGGAGTGCAGACAATGCGAGCGTGGGCCGAGCGGCCGCGCCCAGTCGGCGCGGCTCGAGCTGAACAGCGCCAATGTCGGCACACCCTGGACCCAGGCCATGTGCATGAGGCCCGAATCCTCGGAGAGCACGCAGCGACTCGCACCGACGATGCCGAAGGCCTGCACGGCATCGGCAACTCCCGTGAGATCGATGCACGCTGTGCCGAGCGCCGCCGCGATCTGCCCGGCCTTGGCGCGCATTGCGGGCAGCAACAGCAGGACGAAGCGGGCGCCAGGCGATTGCTCGCGCCACAGCCGGGCGAACTCGATGTAGTTGGCGACCGGCCAGCTGCGGGAGCTCATGTTCCCGGCCGGATTGAGCACGACCAGCTCGGTGCCGGAGTGCACGCCGTGTTCCGCCAGCAAATCCACCCCCGTATCCCGCGACCGGACGGAAGTATCGAGCGCCACCGGCCAGTCCCACACGGCGGCGATCGTTGCTTGCGTGCGCTCGCCGGCCGCGTACGCAGCAAACTTCTCGAAGCGCGCCCAGGCGCGTGGTCGCGCGGCTGCGCAGGCAAGCCGGCTGAGCCGGCTGTTCTGCAGGTCGAGGACCACCTCGTAGCGCCGCCGCCAGAGGCGCGGCAGCAATCTCGTCAAGGCCAGCAGCTGGCGCCAGAAGTTCCTTCCGCCGCCGAAGGAGATCACCTCGTCGAAGGT
>DASTHJ010000028.1:0-17531 GCA_035718265.1 Steroidobacteraceae bacterium
CTGCCGCGCATCTGGCTGGTGGAAGTCCTGCCCGACAAGCGCGTGCGCTATCGATCCAGCGCGGTGCAGGGACACACGCTGCGGGCTGCGGCCTTTCCGCCAGCGTCCGCGGATACACCGTCGCAACTTCCCGAGCTGCAGCGCGAACTTTCCAATGCGCTGGTGCAGCAGGGCCTGTATGCCGACGAGGCCGCGGCCATGCTGGATACCTGGCGCCTGTCGTATTTCGAGAGCGAAGGCCTGCGCGTGTTCTTCTTCCTGCCGCAGGCCTGGACCGACGCGCGCCTGCCATTGTCGATTTCCACGCGCGCACAGACCACGCGCGTGATGCTGGGCCGCATCGAGCTCGTCACCGCCCGCCAGCGACAGACGTTGGCGCGGCTCGAGTCCCTGTCACTCGATGCCTATCCGCGCCTGCCGCTCTACTATCACGACCGGCGCGTGCTGCAGGCATCCGGCCAGTCCGAGCGCCGTCTTTCCGAGCTGTACCGCTTCGCGGGACGCGAAGTTCCCGAACCCCTGCGGCTCTACGAATCGCTGGGCCGGTTCCGTGACGCGCTGGTGGTGCACACGCTGAACGCCACGCACGATGCCGCGCGGCGCGCGCGGCTGGAGCGCGCCATCAGTGCGTACAGTGCATGTGTGCCGGAGATGTTGCCGTGGTTCAGTCCGCCGCCTGCAGCCAGCGCGAAGTGATCTGCGGCACGACCACCGTCGCGGCGCCTCGCAGGAATTCGAAGCCCGCCGGCACGGCATCCATCTCGAGCGCGTTCAGCACCTTGGCGGCGTCGCGCCGCGCGAACTCCACCAGCGACGCCGCCGGGTAAACCGACAACGACGTGCCGACCACCAGTACCCGGTCCGCGGCGGCGACCAGCTCGCGGGCCTCGTCCATGTGCCGGGTCTCCTCGCCGAACCAGACGATGTCCGGCCTGAGCTGCGTGCCTTCCTCGCAGGTCTGACCCGGCTCGATGGGCGCGCCGTCGATGCGATAGCGCTTCTGTGACGGTCCGGTGCCGCGCGCGTAACACAGCTCGCCGTGCAGGTGCAGCACGCGTGTCGAGCCGGCGCGCTCGTGCAGCGAATCCACGTTCTGCGTGACGACCGTGACGTCGAAGTGCTTCTCGAGCGCAGCGATTGCGACGTGCGCGGCGTTGGGCACCGCGCTCCACGCCTTGGCGCGGCGTTCGTTGTAGAACGCCAGCACCATCCCGGGTTGTTTGCGCCAGCCTTCGGGACTGGCGAGTTCCATCCAGGAATACTTGCGCCACAAGCCGGCCGCATCGCGAAAGGTCGGCAGGCCACTTTCGGCGGACAACCCCGATCCCGACAGGACGACGACGCGCTCAGCCATCGGACGCGCCGTCCGCGTCGAACTGCATCTGGCTGCGCTTGAACACCGCGCCCAGCCGCTCGACGATCTCGTCGCGCCGCCCGCGCGCCCATTCGGGCATGTGCGCGTGCCACTGGTGCTCGCCGGGGATGTGCACGATGTATTCGCCGCGGCCGACGTAGTCGAGCGGTAGTTCGATGCCGGCGATCACGTCGCCGTGCAATTCCTCGTAGACCCAGTGCGCGCCCACGCGCCGGCCGCTGAAGTAGCCGGCACGCGCGAGCTGGCGCTTGCGCAGCGTCGCGCGCCAGAACGTGCGCAACGAGAACGCGACGACCGCGAACAGCACCGCGCCTTCGATGACGAGCCCGGCCGCGAGCAGCGCGACGGCGCCCAGCAATGCCAGCGCGCAGGCCGCGGCGACCGCGATCACGACGACCCGGAACGAGCGGGCGAGCGTCGCGCCGTTCACAGCAGCCACCATCCGATCCAGAACGAGGCGATCAGCAGCAGCAGGCCGGGCGCCAGCCGCCAGAAATAGGCGGCGCCGCCGGCGCGCGCGAAGCCGAGCTTGGAAATGGTGTTGGTGGTGACCACCAGTCCGATGGCGATGGCCGCGAGCTCGGGCGACAGCTGCTGTTGCGCGGCCAGCGAGCCGATCGAGGCGGAAGTGGAATGCGCATCCGCGAAGCCGCCGGCCACGACGCCGGCCAGCGCCCACGCAGTACCGAAGCTGCGCTGCAGCCAGGCGACGAGCAGCATGACCAGCACGAACGCGCCGGCGAACAGCAACGCGGTGCGCAGCCGGAACGCGCGGCCCGAAGGCGGCGATGGCGCCGCGCTGCCCCGCGTCGCGCGGATCATCGCGACGCCGTAGACGGCCATGGCGGCGCCCATGACGAGCAGCACCGGGCCCAGCGAGGCGAGCAGCGCGGCGTTGCTCACGGCCAGCACCAGGGCGAGCTGCACCACGGTCGCGATCTGCGAGAGCGCGGCGCCGGCGACGGCCGCGGGCAGCACCTTGGGATCTTCCTGCGCGCGTCGGCCCATGGTGGCGACCACGACGGTGCTCGAGACGAATCCGCCCAACAACCCGGAGATCGGCAATCCGGCGCGCGCGCCGACCAGTCGCTGCGCCACGTAGCCCGCCGCGTCCACGAGCATGATGAGCACGGTGAGCTTCCAGACCAGGCGCGGATTGACCAGATTCCAGGGGTCGATCGGGTGATCCGGCAGGATGGGCAGCACCAGGATGGCGGCGCCGGCGAGCAGCACGGCATCGCGCATCTCCTGATCGGACAGCTCGCCACGCGCGAACGCGTGCAGCGGGGCGCGCAACACCAGCAGCACCGCGATGAGCACGCCGGCCGCGGCGGCGAGCACCGGCTGCACGGCGGCGATCACGCCGACGACGAACGTCGCGAGCAGCGCGATCTCGCTGGTCAGGCCGGGATCGCCGTCGCGCGAACGATGGTAGGAGAGGGCGGTCAGCGCCACCAGGCCGAGCGCCGCGCCGCCCAGCAGGATGTCGGAACCGCTGAGCGCGACCAGCACGCCGAGCAGCGCGGTGAGCGTGAAGGTGCGCACGCCGGCGGAGCCCGGGCTGGCATCGGCCTCCATGCGCCGTTCGCGTTCGATGCCGATCAGCAGGCCCGCGCCGAGCGCCACGAGGATCGCGGAGGCTTCCTCCGGCAGAGACCAGTCACTCAGGCGTTGCGGCATCGCCGCTGCATATCAAAGAAAGAGGTTCAAGGGAAGAAATGGGGACATTCCTCGTTTCCTAGCAAAAGGGGACAGACCTGAAGAAGGTCTGTCCCCTTTTGCCCGCGAAGCGGGGAAACGAGGAATGTCCCCATTTTCTAGGAATCGGGGAATGTCCCCATTTCAGGCAGCCTTCTCGAGCAGCAGCATGCCGGAGCCGGTGTTCGAGATCGGCACGTGGTAGTTGCTCTCGAGCTTGCGCACCGCGCCACCGAGCGCACCGCGCATGATGAGCCACTGCACGAGCTCGGGACCCTGCGTGCCGGCGAGCTCCACCAGGTCGCGGATCGAGTAGTTCGCCAGCACCTCGGGCTCGTCGACGATCTTCTCCAGACAGAACAGGTCGAACGGCTTGTTGATGAAGCCCGCGCGACGTCCGTCGAGCTGGTGCGAGAGTCCGCCCGTGCCGAGCACCAGCACGCGCTCGTTGCCGGGCCAGGATTCGATGGCGCGGCCGAGCACCTGGCCGAGCTTCAGGCAGCGTCGCGGGCTCGGCAACGGATGCTGCACGGTGTTCACGTGAATCGGAATCGTGCGCACCGGCCACCGGGTGACATTCGGCCACAGCAATTGCATCGGCACGACGAAGCCGTGATCGACGCGCATTTCCTGGCAGGTCGTCAGGTCGAATTCCGCCTCGACGAGCCGCTCGATGATGTGCCACGAGAACGCCGCGGCACCCGGAAAGGGCGCGACCGTCGGCAGACCCCAGCCCTCGTCCGCATTGTGATACTCGGGCGCGGCGCCGATCGCGAACGTCGGCATGCGGTCGAGGAAGAAGTTCAGGCCGTGATCGTTGTAGATCACGACGGCCAACGTGGGCCGCACGTCCTCGAGCCAGGCCCGCACCGGCCGATAGGACTCGAAGAACGGCCGCCAGTACGGTTCCGAGCATTGCCGCCGCGCCATCGCGAGCCCGATGGCCGGGATGTGCGACGTGCCGATGCCTCCGAGAATTCGCGCCATGTTCATCTCCCCGCGGCGAGCAGCAGCTCGCGGAATTCCTCGACGCTGCGGCCGGTCTGCTGCGCGCCGATGTCCTGCACGTTGAGCCCGTCGATGCCCGCGAGCTTGGCCAGGTAATAGATGTTGCCGCCCGCCGCGATCATCGCGAGCACGTCGCGGCGCATGACCGCGTCGCGTTGCGCGTCGTCCAGGCCGAACCTGCGGCAATAGCCGGCCTCGTCGCGGCGGAACGCCTCGCGGTTGGCCGCGTCGTTGAACGAGAAGCACATCTTGTTGAGCGCGTAGCCGCGTTGCGCGGCAGCGCCGTCGAAGAGCGTGGTGCCCCACAGCTCGCCGGTGGGTCGTGGGGCGGAACACGCAGGGCGTGGTTCGTCAGCCATGCGAGGAGCATGGCGCGCGCCGGGCGGGCGCACATTAGTAAGGCTACTTACTCACTCCCCGATCGCGGCGCGCAGCGCCTCGACGTCCGCCGAGCGCACGTACTTGCGGATGTTCTTCCACACCGAGTGATAGCCGTAGCCGCCGTCGGTCAGCTCCGCGAGGGCTTCGTCGGGCGTCCAGCCCTGGTGCAGGATGCGGTACATGGCGCTCATCAGCCCGGTGCGGTCGGCGCCGTGCTGGCAATGGATGAGATAGGGCCCGTTGGCAGGATCCTTGATCATGCGCATCACCGCGATGACGTGCTCGTCGTCGATCTTCCAGGTCAGGATCTTCACGCGCTCGGTGCGCAGCGATGTGCCGGCGGCTTCTTCTTCGTCGTTGTTGAACCAGCGCAGGTTGATGACCGTGCGGATGCCGAGCCTCTCGAGGTTCCTGAATTCCGCGGCGGTCGGCTGCTCGCTGCGATACAGGTTCGGCGTGATGCGGTGCAGGTTGGGCACGCCTTCGAGCGTGATGGGCTCGGCCCAGCGCGCGGGGCGCTGGGGCGCGGCGGCATCGCCGCCGAACGCGCCGGCGGCGAACGCGGTCACCCACATGACGGCCAGGAGCTGCTTCATGCCGACGCCGATACTAGCGCAATGACGTCGCGCGCCGCATGCGGTCGCCCGATCCTGCGTGCCGCGCCGCTCATGGCGGCCAGTCGCGCCGGGTCCGCCAGCAACCGCGAGAACTTGAACACCAGGGTGGCGGCATCCACGGCCTTCATGGCCGCGCCAGACTCCAGTAGATAGTCACAATTGCGCTCCTCCTGGCCGGGGAGCGGCGAGACCAGCAGCATGGGCTTGCCCATGGCCAGGCATTCGGAGACCGACAGGCCGCCCGGCTTGGTGATCACCAGATCGGCGGCATTCATCACCCGCTCCACGGTGGTCGTGAAGCCCAGCGGCAACAGTCGTTGCGGATTAAGCTTCGTCAGCGCCCTCAGCTTCGCGAGCAGCTCGACGTTCCTGCCCGCGAGCGCGACCAGTTGCTGATCGCCCGACAGTCCGAGCAGCCGGGCCGCCAGTGCATCGAGTGCGCCCACGCCGGCGCCGCCGGCCATCATCACGGCGGTGAACTTGCCGGGGTCCAGTCCGAGTTCGATGGCGCATGGCTGGCGCTCGAGGCCGGCCGAAAACTGCGGCATGACCGGGATGCCGGTCACGGCGATGCGCTCGGGTGAGACCCCGCGATCGGCAAGCCGGCAGGCGACCTCCTCGCTGGCGACGCAGTATCGATCGACGTGTGGATGTATCCACAAGGCGTGCACGTCGAAGTCGGTCACCTGCACCCACAGCGGCGGTATTGCCTTGCCCTTCGCCTTCTGCCGCGACAGCAGCTCCGCGGGCAGGAAATGCGTGCACAGGATGACGTCGGGTTCGAGTCGCGCGATCTCGGCGTCCAGTTTGCGGGTGTTGAGCTGCTCGATGCCGCGCTTGAGCCGGCCGAGCAGGCTGTCGCGCGAGGGACGATCGCTGCGCTCGTACAGGTACGACCAGAGCTGCGGCAGCTTTTCGATCAGCCGGATGTAGTGCTCGCCGTACAGCTTGCGAAAATCGCGCGGCACCAGCGTGAGCAGGTCGAGGTGCGTGGTCGCGAGCGGCGGCGAGGCGCTGTTCGCGGCGGCCTCGAGCGCCTGCGCGGCGCGCACGTGGCCGGCGCCGGCCGAGACCGAGAGGATCAGCAATCGACGGTGCGATCTTGGCATGCGCGCATTCTAGCCGCACGCCCGGTCGAGAAGCGGACACCGTCCACCATGGAGGGGGACAGGCGGAGCGGTGTCCGCATCTCTTCCTCATCTGCCTGTGCCGATAGTTAGCTCCCGCTTCAGCCCTTGAGGGGCAGTGCCTTGAACTCGACGATTTCGCCCCGCGGCGTCGCCTTGCAGGAAGCCCTGGCGAGCAGCGCCTTGGTCTTCTTGCTGTGCGCCAGCATCGTGAACGAGTTCTCGTCGACCAGGTCCGAGGCGAAACTGCGCGGCGCCTTGACGGTGTAGTTGGGCAGCGGCTCCGCGCGGATGGACTCCACCAGCGCCCTGCTGCACGCGGCCAGCGCCGGCGAAACCGCGGCGCTGCCGGCGTGGCTGCCGGTGGCGATGCCGATCATGGCAGCCGTGGCGAAAAGTCTGTTGCGACGAATCATGTTGAACACTCCAGGTAGTTGACCACGATCGTCAAACTACCGGCGCTCCCCGGCACGGACAAACGAGAAGATTCGTCTCACGCACCAGTTTTCCTCAGCTCCGCGGCGAGCTCCAGCAGCCAGGCGCACAATGCGCGGACGTCGTCGCGACCCTGGTCCTCGGTGCGCACCAGCAGCGTGTAGTGCTCCTGCGTGACCAGCTCGGAGTCGAACACGCGCACCAGGCGGCGCTGCGCGAACTTGCGTCGCGACAGCTGCGCCGGCAGCAGCGCGATGCCGAGCTTCTTCTCGGCGGCGCGCGTGGCCGCGGACATCGAGTCGATGCGCACCACCTGCGCGGGTCGCAGGTTGCGCAGCCCGACGCTCGCGGACCAGCGGTCCCAGTCGTCGCGGCGCGCCTCGTGCACCAGCAGCGTGTGCGCGTTCAGGTCCTCGTGGCCGCGCACCGGCTTGTCGGCGAGCAACGCGGGCGAGGCGGCCGGCACCAGCGTCTGCGCGAACAGCGGATGTGCGACCAGGCCGGGCCATGGGCCGGTGCCGACCACCACGGAGATGTCC
This sequence comes from Steroidobacteraceae bacterium, assembly GCA_035718265.1. Classification (GTDB taxonomy): domain Bacteria; phylum Pseudomonadota; class Gammaproteobacteria; order Steroidobacterales; family Steroidobacteraceae; genus CADEED01. The sequence goes on from DASTHJ010000028.1 coordinate 7,181, forward strand.
GCCTCGGCACCGTGCGAGCGGCCGTGGCCGCCGGAGGTATCGATGCGCAGGTCGACGCCGTCGTGCCGCGCCGAGAATTCCGACAGGCGCGGCAACAGCAATTCGCTCGCGAAGTACGCCGGCACGTGCAAGCGCACGCTCGAGCGCCCGAAGCGCGCGCGCAGCTGCTCGGTGACCACGTCGAGCCGCGTGAACAACTCGTCGATCTGCTCGAGATAGCGCGCGCCGGCGTCGGTGAGCGCCAGCGCGCGCGCGCCGCGCGAGAACAGCGGCAGACCGAGCTGCGTCTCCAGCGTCTTGATCTGATGACTCACCGCCGACGGCGTGATGCAGAGCTCATCGGCCGCGACGGCGAAGCTCGAATGTCTGGCGGCGATCTGAAAGGTCTTGATCGCCTTCAGCGAAGGAGTGCGCATCCCATCGGAACACCCATTGACTCAGCCACAAGCTGCGATGCCGGGAACGAAGCAAGGCCTGTGCCACGATTGGAAATGGCGTAAGTGCATGTTCTTGTTTGCCGCGCACCATTGACGCGCAGTCAGCCTGCTCGAAGTTGGTGCCGAAGAAATGGGGACATTCTCCGTTTCCTAGCAAAAGGGGACAGACCTCGTTTCCCCGCTGCGCGGGAAAAAGGCTTCAGGTCTGTCCCCTTTTGCTAGGAAACGAGGAATGTCCCCATTTGTGTCGGAACCGGCAACGAGGCGCGTGGGAGCATGGCGCGATCCGGCGTGGCGCGACGCGGACGGAGTTTCAATGCGCCGGAACTAATTGCACGCGGCGGGCGCCTTGGGCGTCACGTACGTGGCGAAAAAACCGCAGCCACGCGTGTCTCTGCCACGCGTCATCTCCCCGGCATCCAACTTGCATTCCGGTGCATGGGCATCGTCGGCGGAGTGTGCGACACGTGGCACAGCTTTTCGGTCGTGGCACGGTTCTGGCGCTCAGGCTCGCCCTGTTGCTCGTGCTGGTGCTGCTCGCGGCCTTCGTGCTGACCTGGCGCTGGTTCACCAGCGATGCCTTCGCGCAGAGAGCACCGGTCCCGCAGCCGCTGCCCTTCAGTCACAAGCACCACGTCGACGAGGACGGAATCGATTGCCGCTACTGCCATCACTCGGTCGAGACCAGCTCCTTCGCCGGCATCCCGGCCTCGCAGGTGTGCATGAACTGCCACTCGCAGCTGTTCGCCGCCGAGCCGCTGCTGGCGCCGCTGCGCAAGAGCTACTCGACCGGGAAGCGCCTCGAGTGGACGCGCGTGCACGACCTGCCGGACTTCGTGTACTTCGATCATCGCGCGCACGTCAGTCACGGCGTGCCCTGCACGGCCTGCCACGGCGCGGTGCAGCGCATGCCGGTGGTCTCGCGCGTGCATTCGCTGCGCATGCAGTGGTGCCTGCAATGTCATCGCAGCGTGCGGGACCGCCCGGATCTCACCGACTGCTCGACCTGTCATCGCTGAGTGTTCGGGCATGAACGAATCCCCGGAAGTCTCGCGCCGCAATTTCCTGAAGCTGCTCGCGGCCGGCGCCGCGCTTCCGGCCGGCTGCGCGCGCGCGCCGCCCGAGAAGATAGTCCCCTACGCGCGCGCACCCGAATACTCGCTGCCCGGCGAACCCATCTACTACGCCACCGCATGTGCGCTCGGCGGCTTCGGCATGGGCGTGCTGGTCGAGAACAACGAGGGCCGCCCCACCAAGGTGGAGGGGAATCCGGATCATCCGGCCAGCCTCGGCGCCACGGATGCGTTCGCGCAGGCCGCGGTGCTCGAGCTGTGGGATCCGGGCCGCTCCGCCGTCGCGTTGCGCAACGGAAGCGCGGCCCGCTTCGACGAGCTCGTTGCCGACGTGGAGCGCCGCAGGCCGGACTGGCAGCGCCGCACGGGCGACGGCATGGCGATGCTCACCGGCAACGTCACCTCCGACTCGTTGCTGGCGCGCATCGACGCATTGCGCGCGCGCTATCCGCGCCTGGCCTGGTACGTGCACGATCCGCTCGCCAGTCCCGGCGCGCAGGCCGGCGCGCGGCTCGCGTTCGGCCGCGCGGTGGATACGCTGCCGCGGTTCGAGCGCGCACGCCTGGTGGTGAGCTTCGACGCGGACCCGTTCTCAGGGTCTGCGGCGAGCGTGCGCCATGCGCGCGACTTCGCCGCACGCCGCGCCCCGGAGCGTCGCATGAGCCGCGTGTTCGCGCTCGAGAGCTCGCCGGGCCTGCTGGGCGCCGCCGCCGACGAGCGTCTCGCCGTGGCGCCCGCGCACGTCGAGCGGTCGATCTACCGCATCGCCCGGGCGTTCGAACTCGGCGTCCCGGCCATTCCCGCGGGAGACGAACGCCTGCGCGGCTTCGAGGGACGCTTGCTCGAGGCCGCGCGCCGCCACGACGGCCACTGCCTGTTCGTCGCGGGCGAGGGACTGTCCGCCGGCGCGCATGCGCTGGTGCACGCGCTCAATCACCGCCTGGGCGGCGGCGCGCGCACGGTCGAATACCTGGATCCCGTCGCGCGTCCCACGGCCGATGAGCCCGGCTCGCTGCAGGAGCTGTGCGCGCGCATGCGCGCCGGCGAGCTCGACAGCCTGCTGATCCTGGACGGCAATCCGGCGTACGACGCGCCGGACAGCCTGGCGTTCGCCGAGGGCCTGCGGCGCGTCCCCTGGACGCTGCACCTGGCCTCGCACGTCAACGAGACCTCGAAGCGCTGCCATTGGCATGTGCCGCGCGCGCACGAATTCGAGAGCTGGGGCGACCTGCGCGCCTTCGACGGCACGGCCAGCATCGTGCAGCCGCTGATCGCGCCGCTGCACGATTCGCACACCGCCATCGAGCTGCTCGGCGTGCTGGCCGGTGAACCGGGCACGAGCGACCACCGGCGCGTGCGCCGTCAATGGCTGGGCGAGGCCGACGACGAGGCGCGCTGGCAGTCGATGCTGCGCGCGGGCGTGGTGGCCGGCAGCGCGCGCAGCGCGTTGACCCTGGCGCCGCGCGCCTTCGAGGCGGGCGCGCCGCCTGCGCCGCCGGACGCACCCATGTTGCTGTTCCGTGCCGATGCGAGCACGCGCGACGGACAGTTCACCGGCAATGCCTGGCTGCAGGAGCTGCCGCGGCCCTTCAGCAAGCTCACCTGGGGCAATGCGGCACTGCTGTCGCCTGCCACTGCAAGGCGGCTGGGCGTACGCGACGGCTCGCTGCTCGAGATCGAAGCGGGAGGGCCGCCGCTGCGCGCGCCCGCGTGGATCCTCGAGGAGCACGCGGACGAATGCGTGACGCTGCCGCTCGGCTATGGCCGCTCCGCGGCCGGCCCCGCGGGCAGCGGTCTAGGCTTCGATGCCTATCTACTGCGCGATCACCGCGAGCCCTGGCAGCGGTCCGCCACGCGACTGGCGGCGACGGGTGGCTCGGTCGCGCTCGCCAGCACGCAGCGGCACACGCGCATGAACGCCGCCCGGCCGGTGCGCGTCATGACGCCGCAGGAGGCGCGGGTGGCCGCGCGCGACGCGCCCGCTGCGCGGGAAGTCGCGCCATCGCTGTATCCCGAGCGCGCCTACGACGGCTACCGCTGGGGCATGAGCATCGACCTCAATGCCTGCATCGGCTGCAACGCCTGCGTGATCGCCTGCCAGGCGGAGAACAACATCCCGGCGGTAGGGGCCGAGCAGGTGCTGGCCGGGCGCGAGATGCACTGGCTGCGCGTCGATCGCTACGTCACGCCATCCACCGACGAATCGGGCGCGCGCACGCATTTCCAGCCCGTGCCCTGCATGCATTGCGAGCACGCGCCCTGCGAGGAGGTGTGCCCGGTCGGCGCCACGGTGCACGACGCGGAAGGACTCAACCTGCAGGTCTACAACCGCTGCGTCGGCACGCGCTTCTGCTCGCAGAACTGTCCCTACAAGGTGCGGCGCTTCAATTTCCTGCAGTACTCGGGCGATCCGCGCGATCCGGCGGAGCTGCGCAACCCCGAGGTATCGGTGCGCCGCCGCGGCGTCATGGAGAAGTGCACCTACTGCGTGCAGCGCATCACGCGCGCGCGCATCGAATCCGAGCGGCTCGGGCGCCCGCTGCGCGACGGCGAGGTGCTGACCGCCTGCCAGGCCGTCTGCCCCACGCAGGCCATCGTGTTCGGCGATCTGAATCTCGCCGATGCCGAAGTCGCGCGCCGCAAGTCCCTGCCGCGCGACTACGCCCTGCTGGGCGAGCTCAACACGCGGCCGCGGACTACCTACCTGGCGCGCGTGCACAACGACGGGGACGCGGATGAGCCCGCATGAGCACCCCGGCCGGCGCCGTGTACGCCAGCATCGGCGACAAGATCGCCGACCTGGTGCTGCGGCGACGGTCGCGCTGGCCGTGGGTGCTGGCGCTCGGCCTGGCGGGCGGGGCGTCGGCGGTGTTCTTCGGCGCCTGCGCCTGGCTGTTCGTGCGCGGTGTGGGCATCTGGGGCGTGAACATCCCGGTGGCCTGGGGCTACGCGCTCACCAACTTCGTCTGGTGGATCGGCATCGGCCATGCCGGCACGTTCATCTCGGCGATCCTGCTGTTGCTGCGGCAGCGCTGGCGCTCCTCGATCAACCGCTTCGCCGAGGCGATGACGCTGTTCGCGGCGGGCATCGCCGGGATCTTCCCCATCCTGCATCTCGGCCGGCCCTGGTTCTTCTACTGGCTGGTGCCATACCCGAACGTCATGGAGTTGTGGCCGCAGTGGCGCAGTCCCCTGGTGTGGGACATCTTCGCGATCAGCACATACCTGATCGTCTCGCTGCTGTTCTGGTACATCGGCCTCCTGCCGGACCTGGCCACGCTGCGCGACCGCGCGCGGCGCCGCTGGGCGCGGCTGACCTACGGCCTGTTCGCGCTCGGCTGGCGCGGCGATGCACGCCACTGGCAGCGGCACCAGAGCGCCTATCTATTGATCGCCGGGCTCGCCACGCCGCTCGTGGTCTCGGTGCACACCGTGGTGTCGCTGGACTTCGCGATCGGCCTGGTACCCGGCTACCACTCGACCATCTTCCCGCCGTACTTCGTCGCCGGCGCGCTGTTCTCCGGCTTCGCGATGGTACTGACGCTGGCGATCGCGTTGCGCCGCGTGTTCCACCTCGAGGACATGATCACGCTGCGGCACCTGGAGAACTGCGCCAAGGTGCTGCTCGCCACCGGCTGGATCGTGGCGTTCGGCTACGTGGCCGAGGCCTTCACGGCCTGGTACTCCGGCGACGCCTTCGAGCTGCAGATGATGCGCGACCGGTTCACGGGCGTATACGGCCCCGTCTTCTGGGGCGTGCTGTTCTGCAACGTGCTCGTGCCGCAGACGCTGTGGTGGCGCGCCGCGCGGCGCCACGTCGGATGGCTGTTCGCGCTCAGCATCCTCGTGAACGTCGGCATGTGGATGGAGCGCTTCGTGATCGTCATCCAGAGCATGCACCGGGATTTCCTGCCGTCCTCGTGGGGCGTGTTCCGGCCCACCGGCTGGGACTGGACGCACTTCTTCGGGTCGGTCGGCTTCTTCGCATTCCTGTTCCTGCTGTTCATCCGCTTCCTGCCGGCGATCTCGATCTACGAGATGCGCGAGCAGGCGCGCGAGCAACTCGAGGAGGGCTGAGGTGGCGGACTACGGCGTGAGCGGTGAATTCGCGGATGCCGCTTCCCTGGTGGGCGCCATCCGTGCCGCGCGCGCCGCGGGCTGGGAGCGCATCGAGGCGTTCACGCCATTCCCGGTGGACGAGGTCATCGAGGCATTGCCCGCCGTTCGCGACCGCATTCCATTGTTCACGTTGTGCGGCGGCATCCTGGGCGGCGCCGGTGGGTACTTCATGCAGTGGTATTCCGCCACGCAGTCCTATCCGATCAACGTCGGCGGCCGCCCGCTGCACAGCTGGCCGTCGTTCATTCCGATCACCTTCGAGCTCGCCGTGCTGGGCGCGGCACTGGCGGCGGTATTCGGCATGCTGTGGCTCAATCGGCTGCCGAGCCTGCGGCATCCGATGTTCGATGTCGCGGACTTCGATTGCGCGTCGCGCAACCGCTTCTTCATCTGCATCCGTGGCGGCGACGCGAAGTTCGATGCGCCGCGCGTGCGCGCGTTGCTCGCGGAGCAGGGCGCGCAGCACATCGCCGACGTGGAGAACGAGCCATGAGCTGGCGCGCGTGGCTGGCCGTCCTGCTGATGTGCCTCGGTGGCTGCGAGCAGGGCCGGCGCGACATGTACGAGCAGCCGAAATACCGGCCGCTGATGCCGAGCGCCAGGTTCGCCGATGGCGGCGCGTCGCGGCCGCTGCCCGCCGACAGCATCGCGCGCGCGCGCGGCACGTTCGCGGGCACGTCGTCCGGCCGGATCGGCGCCGACGAGGAGGTGGCGCGGGCCCGGGATCTCGTGGCTGCGGACAATCCCTATCCACCGAGCGCCGCGCGGCTGGCACGCGGCCGCGACCGCTATGCCATCTACTGCGTCCCCTGCCACAGCGAGAGCGGCGACGGCGATGGCCCGGTGGTGCGCCGCGGCTTCCCGGCGCCGCCATCCTTCCACGACGAGCGCCTGCGCGGCGTGAGCGACAGGCACATCTTCGACGTGATCAGCCGTGGCTACGGCATCATGTATCCGCTCGGCGACCGGCTCGCGCCCGAGGACCGCTGGGCCGTCGTCAGCTACCTGCGCGCACTGCAGCTCAGCCGGCACTTCCCCGCGGAGCGCCTGCCGGCGCAGGCGCGCGCCCGACTCGAGGCCGCGCGATGAGCCGCGCGCGGATCGGGGTCGTCGCGGTCGCGCTCGGCGTGCTCGGCCTGACGTGGCTCGCGGCCGGCGCCGGCGAGGTGTTCTTCCGCGCCTATCTCGCCGCGTTCCTGGTCGGCCTCGACGTCTCGCTGGGCTCGCTGGCGCTGCTGATGATGCACGAGCTCACCGGCGGCGCCTGGGGCGTGGCGCTGCGGCCGGCGCTCATCGCCGCCGCGCGCCTCATGCCGCTGCATGCGCTGCTGTTCCTGCCGCTCCTGCTCGGGCTCGGCCGGCTCTACAGCTGGTGGCCGGCCTATCTAGCGCAGGACGCGGCGGACCAGGGGCGCGCGCACTGGCTGGTCGCCGGATTCTTCCTGGCGCGTGCCGCGCTGTACTTCGCGCTGTGGATCCTGCTCGCGATGCGCCTCACGCGCGCGCGCAGCGATGCACGGCGCCGGCGGGCGAGCGCCTGGGGACTGCTGGTGTACGCCTTCACGACCTGGCTGGCCTCCGTGGACTGGATCATGTCGCTGGCGCCGCGCTGGTATTCCTCGGGATTCGGCTTCGTGATCATCACGGCGCAGGCGCTCGCCGCGCTGGCCTTCGCCGTGTGCGTGGCGGACAAGAGCGCTGACGCCGCCGGCCGGCAGACCTGGCTCGACATCGGCAACCTGCTGCTGACCTGCGTGATGATGTGGATGTACGTGGCGTTCACGCAGTTCCTGATCATCTGGGCCGAGGACCTGCCCGGCGAGATCGTCTGGTACGTGCCGCGGGTCAATACCGACTGGAAGGTGCTTACGCTGGCCGTCGTGGCGCTGCAGTTCGCGGTGCCGTTCGCGCTGCTGCTGTCGCGGGCCGTCAAGGCCGAACCGCGGCGGCTGCGCCGCGTGGCGGCGATGGTGCTCGGCGGGCACGTGCTGTTCGCGTTCTACCTGGTCGTGCCGACGCTCGCGCCGCGCGGCTTCACGCTGGACTGGACGGAACCGCTGACGCTCGCGGCGCTGCTTGGCATCGGCGCGGTGTTCTGGCTGCGGCAGCGCGACAGGATGGAGGGTCATGGAACCCCCGCGCCACGAGAGCCGTGACATCCACGTCGGGCGCGTCGCCTGGGTCGTCGGCGGCATCGCGGCGACGGTGCTCGTCGCCGCGTTGCTGTCGCCGGTGCTGCTGCGCGCCTTCGGCGCACGCGATCTGCGTGGCGCCATCGTCGAGCCGCGCGAGAAGCCGCGCTACCTGGCGCCCGACCTGCACCGCGAACTGCTCGAGTACCGGCGCGCAAAGCAGGCCGAGCTCGAGCGTTATGCCTGGGAAGATGCCACGCACCGGCATGCACGCGTGCCCGTGGAAGTGGCGATGCGCGCAATGGTCGCGGAGTCATCGGCCCGGGCGCCGCCGGGCACGCCCGGCTGGCAGCCCCGTCCGGGGCAGCGGCTGCCGCTGTCACTGGATTTTCGCGACGAATCGGGCAGGGAAGCGCCGCTGTCGAACTACTTCGACGGCCGGCCGGTGGCGCTGGTGTTCGGCTACTTCTCTTGCCATGGCCTCTGCCCGGAAGTATTCCGTGGGGCGCGCGAGGCGCTCGAGGCGGTCGATCGCGAACGCGCGCCCAGGTTGCTGGCCGTCAGCATCGACGCGCATGACGGGGCCGTGGCGGCCCGCGAGCGTCGCGACGCGACGCTGCGCGGCGCGCACGACCTCGACGCGCATTTCCTGACCGACGTCGGCGGCAGCGCCGCGGCGCTGGCGCGCGCGGCGGGCTTCGGCTTCCGCTACGACCCGGCCAGCGCGCAGTTCGCGCACCCGGCCGGCCTGGTGCTGGTCGATGGCCGCGGCGTGATCCGCGACTATCTATATGGAGTGCGCTTCGATCCCGCGCGGCTCGCCGCTTTCCCGGAAGCGGGCACCGATCCGCCGCCGACATCGCCGCTGCGGATGCTGTGTTTCCACTTCGACCCCGCCACCGGCCGCTACGACCTCGCCATCGGCCGGATCCTCGGGGCCGCCTGCGCGCTCACCGTGCTGGCGCTGCTGCTGTGGATCTGGCGCGAGCGACGCCGCGCATGAGCGATACCCCACAATGGTTCGCCCCGGCGGCATCCGCGCTCGGCACCCAGGTGGACACGCTGTTCAGCGCGCTGGTCTGGCTCACCGGCAGCGTCGCGACCGCGATCGCCATTGCCGTGGTGTGGTTCTGCATCCGCTACCGGCGCGGATCGAACGCGCCGCGCGGCGCGCCGCAGGTGCGCGCCAGCACGCTCGAGATCACCTGGATCACCGTGCCGCTGCTGGTGTTCTTCGTGATCTTCGCGGTGTCGGCCGCCATGCTGCCGCGCTTCTATGCCGCGCCGCCGGATGCGGACACCGTGTACGTGATCGGCAAGCAGTGGATGTGGAAGCTCGAGCACCGCGACGGGCGGCGCGAGCTCGACGAGCTGCACGTGGCGCGCGGCCGCCCCGTGCGCCTGGTGATGATCTCGCAGGACGTGATTCACAGCTTCTTCGTGCCGGCGCTGCGCTTCAAGCAGGACCTGCTGCCGGAGCGCTACACCTCGGTGGTGTTCACGCCGACGCGCACCGGCGTGTTCGGTGTCGGTTGCGCGGAGTTCTGCGGTGCACAGCATTCGCGCATGCGCGGGCGCCTGGTGGTGCTCGAGCCGGCGGCGCTCGAGCGCTGGCTGGCGGCAGGCGGCGCGCGCACGCCGCTGGCCGAGCGCGGCTTTGCGCTGTATCGCGAGCTGGGCTGCAGCGGCTGCCACGAGCCGCGTTCCACGGTGGCGGCCCCGCCATTGCACGGGTTGTTCGGCAGCGCGGTGCACCTGGCCGACGGGCGTTACACGCGTGCCGACGAGACCTATCTGCGCAACGCCATCCTGCACCCATCGCTCGAGGTGGTCGCGGGCTATGGCGACATCATGCCGTCGTTTGCCGGCCAGCTGCGCGAGGAAGACATGGTCGCGCTGATCGCCTGGCTGGGGCAGCTGCGATGAGCGAGCCGACCTTCCATCCGACGAGCTACCTGCGCGAGGGCTTCACGTTTCGTTCCTGGCTGGCGACAAGGGATCACAAGCGCATCGCGCTGCTCTACATGTTCTCGATCACGGCGTTCTTCTTCATCGGCGGCGCCGCGGCCACGCTGATCCGCATCGAGCTGGCGACGCCGGCAGCCGACCTGGTCACCGACGAGACCTACAGCCGGCTGTTCACCGTGCACGGCGTGATCATGGTGTGGTTCTTCCTGATCCCGTCGATCCCGGCGACGCTCGGCAATTTCCTGCTGCCGATGATGATCGGCGCGCGCGAGGTCGCGTTCCCGCGGCTCAACCTGCTGAGCTGGTACGTGTACACGCTGGGCGGCATCTTCACGCTGGTCATGCTGCTGAAAGGCGGCGTCGACACCGGCTGGACGTTCTACACGCCGTACTCGACCATGTTCTCGAACTCGCACGTGGTGCTGGCCGTCGCCGGCGTGTTCATCGTCGGCTTCTCGTCCATCCTCACGGGACTCAATTTCATCGTCACGGTGCACCGGCTGCGCGCGCCGGGCATGACGTGGTTCCGCCTGCCGTTGTTCGTCTGGGCGCAGTACGCCACCAGCATCATCCTGGTGCTCGCGACGCCGGTGCTGGCGATGACGCTGGTGCTGCTGGCGCT
>DASTHJ010000029.1:0-4117 GCA_035718265.1 Steroidobacteraceae bacterium
TCGATCCGCGACGTGCTGCTGTTCCCGCACATGCGCCCGGAATCCGGCTGACGTGGCCGAACGCCGCGATGCGCCGGTGGGGGTGTTCGACTCCGGGGTCGGCGGCCTCACGGTGTTGCGCGCGCTGGGCGCCGCCTTGCCGCACGAGGATTTCCTGTACCTGGGCGACACTGCCCGACTGCCATACGGCACCAAGAGCCCGGCCACCGTCGCGCGCTACTCGGTGCGCGCCGCGGAGTGTCTGGTGGCACGCGGCATCAAGGCGCTCGTCGTGGCCTGCAACACTGCCTCGGCCACGGCCCTGCCGGACTTGCGTGCGCGATTCACCGACCTCCCGGTCATCGGCGTGATCGAGCCCGGCGCGCGCGCCGCCTGCGAAGCCAGCACCAGCGGCCGGATCGCCGTGCTGGCCACGGAGGGCACGGTGCAGGGCGGCGCCTACGAACGCGCCATCCATGCGTTGCGTCCCGATGCGCAGGTCACGCAGGTCGCCTGCCAGGTGTTCGTCGCGCTGGCCGAGGAGGGCTGGAGCGAAGGCACGGCCGTCGACGCGGTCACGGAGCGCTACCTGGCGCACCTGGATGCCCGCGTCGACACCGTGGTGCTGGGCTGTACCCACTTTCCGTTGCTGGCCGGCTCGATCGGACGTCAGCTGGGCGTAAGCCGGCGCGTGGTCGACTCCGCGGCCACGACGGCGAAGGCGGCCGCGAGCCTGCTCGCGGAGAATTCGCTGGATGCCAGGCGGGATCGCGCCGGCGTGCTCGAGCTGATGGCCACCGACAGCCCCGAGCGCTTCGCGCGTGTCGGTGCGCGTTTCCTCGGCTCGTCGATCGGCGCCCGGAATGTCGAAACGATCGACCTTTAGACACTTTCCATAAGGCGGTTACACTTGGCGCCCCGCGCTCATGGATCGCGGAAGGGAAAACAGGAATGGCGTTGATGCGAGAAAGATCTGGGATGGCACAAAACCGTGCCGTGATGCCCCTGCGCATGGGCTTTGCGGACACGCTCACGGGCCAGTTGCACTTCCGCGCCTGCGGCGCAGGGCCCGACATCGTGCTGCTTCCCTGGTCGCCGGCCAGCGGCCGCATGTACGACCACGTGATGCCGCAGCTGGCGCGCGCCGGCTTCCGCGCCATCGCCTTCGATCTCGCCGGCACCGGGCGCTCGCACAAGAAGTGCCGCAACTGGACCGTGCAGCAGTACGCGACCGACGTGCTCGAGGCCTGCGGCTCACTGCACACCGTGCCCTACACGGTGATCGGTGGCCGGTTCGGCGCCTCGGTCGCGGTCGAGATGTTGCTGGCCGCGCCGGCCCAGGTGACCGGTGCCGTGCTCGATGGCGTGCTCGGACTGGCGCCCGAGGAGCTGCGCAAGATGCCGCCACCGACCGCGGGGCTGTCGCCGAAGCTCGCCGCCGACGGTGCGCATCGCAGCTTCGCGTTCGACGTCACCGTGCGCATGCTCAAGGAGTGGGATCCGGGCTTCGAGCTCACGCAGGACACGCTGCCGGTGGTCTACGAGTTCATGCGCGATTACCTGGAGCTGGGTTACGACGCCATCGCGGCGGGCGCCGAAGGCGACGCGCGCGGCGCGAAGCCGCCGCACGACGTGCTCGCACGTCTCGGCGAAGTCTCGCAACGCGTGCTGGTGATGACCTCGGATTCCGACAGCCTCGCGCCGGCCTATCACCGGGCACTCGAACGCGCGCGCAATTCGCGCGGCCACAAGTTCGAAGGCCATCACCCGATCCTCACGCCGTCGCGCGCCGCGGAGTACGCGCAGATCCTGGTGTCGTTCGCGCGGCGTTGAGTCGCGCGCCGCAGATCGCGCGGCTATTCGGGCAATGAATACGGCAGCGGCAGCGGGCCATCGACGATCGTGCCGTCGGCGGTCGCCGGTGCTTCCTGCTCGTTGACCGGGCCGAAGGTCCCGACGGCGAGCAATTCCTGTCGACCGTCGTCGAGGTCGGCCACGCGCACCACCGCGAGCGCCCGACCATCGCGGGCGCGCGCCGCATCGCCCGGGCGCAGTCGCGAGCCGCCGGCATTGAGCCAGCGCTGCATGCGGCGCTTGACGCGTCCACGGTAGTGCGCGCGCGCGATGACTTCCTGGCCGGTGTAGCAACCCTTGTCGAAGGAGATCGCGCCGACCAGGTCGAGGTTCAGCATCTGCGCCACGAACTGCTCGCTGGTCGCGGCGTAGACCTGCGGCAATCCGGCGCGAACCGCTTCGATGGCGGCCCCGGTGGTGTCAGACACGGGAAGCGCGGACGCGTTTTCCCTGTCCGACACCACCTCTTCGACGCGCACTTTGGCTCGAAGCACGAACTTGCGCAGCCGCTGCGCCACGGGCGCGAGCAGCTCACGTGGCAGCGTGGCGAGGAATTCGTCTTCCGAAGTTCGCGCGAGACCGAGTATGGCAATCACGCGGCCCTGCGGATTGTGCAGCCCCGCGAGCGCGTGGCCGCCGGGCGCGAGCTTCTCGACGTCAGCGGATAATTGCCCCTGCAGGAATTTCGCTGCATCCGCGCCGCGCACGGCGAGCGCGCCGGATTCGCCGGCGGCGCGACGGGAGTGCACGTCAGCGGACGCGCTCATCTTTGTTTTTGCTCGGTTTTCATATGGTCTCAGCGCACCGATTCTGGCAGAATTCTCGGCCGTGCCGAATTCCCCATCCGACGTAGATTCCGGGCGAAATCCCGCCGTTCCGGTGGCTCCCGCGCCGCCGCCACAGGCAGCCCCATCCAAGCCATCGTCCGACGAGCGCGGCGGCCCGCAGGGCCCGGAGCCCACGCGCTATGGCGACTGGGAGCGAAATGGCCGCTGCATCGACTTCTGAACCATGAACACGCGTCCCCTGTCACCGCATCTCGGCGTGTACAAATTCATGTACACGATGTCGCTGTCGATCCTGCACCGGATCACCGGTGTCGCGGCCTCGGTGGGCTTGCTGGTGTTCGTCTGGTGGCTGATGGCGCTCGCCTCGGGTCCGGAGGCCTACGCCGCGACCATGCGGCTGCTGTCCACTCCCGTCGCCAAACTACTGCTGGTCGGCTTCAGTTTCTCCGTCGTGTTTCACTTCTGCAATGGCATCCGGCACCTGGTCTGGGATACCGGCCGGGGGCTGGAACGCGCGCAGGCGCGGCGCAGCGCCGGCGTGGTCGTCGTGGCCGCGCTGCTGCTCACGGCGCTGGTGGTGTGGCTCGGCTGTGCGGCCCTGGCCGTGCCGGCGGGTGCTGCGCCATGAGCCTGCGATCGCCGCTCGGGCGGGTTTTGGGACGCGGTTCGGCCGGCGAGGGCGTCGGCCACTGGTGGGCGCAGCGCATGACCGCGGTGGCGTTGATCCCGCTGACGCTGTGGTTCGCGGTCTCGCTGCTGACCCATTCGCTGCAGTCCTACGAGGCAATGCGTGGGTGGTTAGGCCAGCCCTGGGTGGCGGTGGCCACCATCCTGCTGGCGATTTGCCTGGCCTGGCATTCGAAGCTCGGCGTGCAGGTGGTCATCGAAGACTACGTACATGGCAAGGGCGCCAAGACCACGTTGCTGCTGCTGTCCACCTTCGTGCACGCCGCGGCGGCGGTGGCCGCGATCTTCGCCGTGCTGCTGCTGGCGCTGTCCTGACGAACGACCAATGAGATGACCAAGGAATACGAATTCATCGACCACACCTATGACGTCGTGGTCGTCGGCGCCGGCGGCGCGGGATTGCGGGCCACGCTGGGACTGGCCGAAGCCGGCCTGTCCACGGCCTGCATCACCAAGGTGTTCCCGACGCGCAGCCACACGGTGGCCGCGCAGGGCGGCATTTCCGCCGCGCTCGGCAACATGGGCGAGGACGACTGGCGCTTCCATTTTTACGACACCATCAAGGGCTCGGACTGGCTCGGCGACCAGGACGCCATCGAGTTCATGTGCAAGGAAGCGCCGGCGGCGGTCATCGAGCTCGAGCACTACGGCGTGCCGTTCTCGCGCACCAACGAGGGCCGCATCTACCAGCGCCCGTTCGGCGGCATGACCACGCACTATGGCAAGGGCACGGCGCATCGCACCTGCGCGGCCGCGGATCGCACCGGCCACGCCATGCTGCACACGCTGTACCAGCAATCCATCAAGCA
>DASTHJ010000030.1:0-2640 GCA_035718265.1 Steroidobacteraceae bacterium
GCGGTACGCGCACGCGCGACCAGGCTGGGTCGGGCCTCGACGCGATGCACGTCCTGCAGCGCGGTGGTCGCGACGTACACGTCGACCTGGTCGCCGCCCAGCTCCCGGGTCAGCGCACCCCAATCGGGTGTCGTGGCCAGCACCTTGAACGCGGCGTGCGCCGGCAGGCTGGCGCAGGCCACCAACAGCAATGAAAAAAAGAGTTTCTTCATGACAGCGACCCTAGTACTTGTGCGCGCCGTGCGCGCCGATGCCGAAGAGGTATTGCAGGCGCCAGATTCGATCCCGCTGCCCGTCGTCACGCGTGTCGTCCCAGTCGTACTGGGCCCGCAGGCGCGAGAACTCGCTGGGATTCCAGTCGAGCATCAGCGAGACGCGATCGGGACCGGCATCCGGCAGATCGCCGGGCGCGAACGTGTAGTGAGGCGTGCCGGGATCGAGCGAGTCGTAGCGCGCGCCCACGCGCCAGCGCGGCGCGAATTGGTAGACGCTCTGCAAGTACCAGCCGGACTGCACGCTGCGATAGTCATCGGCCAGCAGCACGGTGCCGTCGTCGTAAATCCGGCCGCTTTCGCGACGGCGCATGTATTCGCCCTGCACCTTCAGCTGTCGGCGCGGATCCGGCGTCCACTTCAGCACGCCATCCATCACCCACGTGTTGGTGTCGCCGCTGAAGCTCTCGAACAGGGGCGTGCCGCCGGCGTCTTCGATGCCCCCGGCGCGATTCTCCGCGCGCTGCGCCAGCCATGCCGCTCCCGCGCGCCAACTCGTGCTGGCGCCGAGGTCGCCGCCGACGTGCGCGAAGAGAGTCGCGCCGTTCAAGCCGTTCCTCTCGAGGCGCGTCGCCGGGAAGCCGTCGCCGTTGCCGGTCTCGGCACCGAACTCGAGGAACAGTTCGGTCGGCGCCAGCCATTTCACCTGGATGCCATTCTGCCGGTACTGGCCGCCGAACATGGCCTGGTACACCAGCGGCTGATCGACGAAATCCCAGGCGTGCGCGTGCACCTCGTTGAGGTAGCCGAAGCCCGAGAAGAATCTTCCGCCCTTGATGGACAGGCCGTCGCGCAACGCCGTCGTGCGGAAGAAGGCCTCTTCCACTTCGACCTCGTCGTCGCCGGTGATGGCGGCCGTGAGTTGTCCGCTGAAGTACGGATCGATGTTGGCACTGAACGTCAGCTCGGATTCGCCGAGATTGAAGCTGCGTTCGCCGGGGCCGATCTCCTCGCCTGACGGCGCGAAACCCCCGATGCGCCAGTCTGCAGGATCGCGCGAGCTGCCGGTGAAGCTGCCGCCGAGAATCAGCGAGACGGCCGGATTGAATGCGGACAGGTTGCCGCCCGGCACCGTGCGCGACGGCTCTGGAACCGGAGATGGCGCGGCCGCGGCACCGGCCAGGGACGCATCGGCGGCCGCGGCTTGCGCGGCTTCGAGTCGTTCGATGCGTGCTTGCAGCGCGCCGACGCGTGCGTCGTAGTCGCTTTTCAATGCCTGCAGTTCGGCGCGCAGCGCGGCAACGTCGTCGGCCGCCGCCACGGCTGGCAACGTGGCCAGCGCGAGCAGCGCAGCCACGGGCTCGAGAATCCTCATGGAAGAACTCCTTCGGAAAACCAGTACACACGCCGGCGCGCGCGCCGCGTGAAGGTCAAGAGGTTTTCAGGAAGAAGCGGGAGGTGCGCGCGAGCGGAAGGACGCGGCCGTGCCGCGCGGCGCCAGCGAAATCGCCTGGATGGCGACGACGTGATTGTGGCAAACGGTGGCCGGCAGGATGATCGTGGCACTGCCGCCCGCCATGTTCTGCAGTGGTGCGAACGAGGCGCACTGGGCGCAGGCCGGGGTTGGTGCGCCGTGCGTATCGCGCAGGTGCGAACTCGCGTGCACGGCCATGCCGAGCTGGGCGAAGAGGAACGCCAGCGACAGCAGTTGGACAATCTGACGGCGATTGCGGCGGATCAGAAGACCTCCGGGTCGAGCGCAGTATCCGCAGTGCGCGGACTGCTGACAACTGAAGTCGTCGCAAGATGCTCTCGCGCGGACGAGATTTCTCCGGGAACCCCGCCTCATCACCGCCCGGTGCGGTGCCTCTCAGTGCGAGTCACGGGTCACGGTAGTGCCGCTGCCGCCAACCAGGAAGTCGAAGTCGACGCCCTTGTCGGCCTGCTGCACGTGCTCGACGTACAGCTTGTAGTAGCCGCGCTTCGGCGCCTCGGGTGGCTTCCAGGCGGCGCGGCGCGCCGCGAGTTCGGCGTCGCCGACGTCCAGGTGCAGCCGACGCGCGGGCACGTCGAGCTCGATCATGTCTCCGGTCCTGACGAACGCCAGCGGACCGCCGGCCGCGGATTCGGGCGCGACGTGCAGCACCACGGTGCCGTAGGCCGTGCCGCTCATGCGCGCGTCCGAGATGCGCACCATGTCGGTGATGCCCTTCTTCAGGATCTTGGGTGGCAGCGGCATGTTGCCGACCTCGGCCATGCCGGGATAGCCGCGGGGCCCGCAACCCTTGAGCACCATGATGCAGTTCTCGTCGATGTCGAGGTTCGGGTCATCGATCCTTGCCTTCAGGTCTTCGATGGTCTCGAACACCACCGCCCTGCCGCGATGCCTGAGTAGTTTGGGCGTGGCGGCCGACGGCTTGATCACGGC
>DASTHJ010000031.1:0-3844 GCA_035718265.1 Steroidobacteraceae bacterium
ACGCTGGGCGCGGCCTGCACCAGCACGGTGGATTCGACGCCGGCACGCGCGATCTGCGGCGCCAGGTCCGAAGGCAGGTAGTCGCGGTAGATAGGTCCGAATTCCGGAGTCAGCCAGCCGTAGTCGCCGCGGTCGAGACGCCAGAAATGCTGGTGGCTGTCGATGCGCCCGCTCATGCCGAACCTCCGGGAACCGGGGCGCGTGCATCGACCAGCCCGCGGTCCGCGAGCGCGCGCCAGAAGTCGGCCGAAACCGGATGCGAGAACATCGCGGCGCAATTGCGCGCTTCCGCCCCGTTCGCGCAGCCGGCCACCACGCTGGCCACGGCCGGGTGGGCCAGCGGAAACTGCAGCGCCGCGGCCTGCAGCGGCACGGAGAATTCCGCGCACAGCGCTTCGAGCCGGCGCACGCGCTCAAGCACCGCCGCGGGTGGCGGCTCGTAGTTGTAGTGCGTGCCGGCGCCCGCGCGCGAGCCGGTGGCGAGGACTCCGGAATTGAACGGCCCGCCACAGATGATCGATACCTGTTTCTGCACGCACGTGGGCAGCAGCGCATCGATCGCGGGCTGCTCCAGCAAGGTGTAGCGGCCGGCGAGCAGGATGCAATCGAGCTCGCACCGGCCGAGCAGCTCGAGGCAGACCTCGATCTCGTTGACGCCGATGCCGATGGCGCGCACCGCTCCCGCGGCGCGCAGCTCGCGCATCGCGCGGTAGCCGCCGTCGAGGAACTCGCGCAGGCGCGCGTCGTGGTTCCCACCGTGCGTCAGGCGGCCGATGTCATGGCACAACAGGATGTCGACGCGCGATACCTGCAAACGCTCGAGGCTCTCGGCATGCGAGCGCATGACCGCGTCGTACCCATAATCGAACACTGGCGCGAACGGGCGCGGCGAGAAATATCCTTCGCGCCCGGTGCCGGCGTCCTGCGGTCCCGTGGCGACCAGCCGCCGGCCGACCTTGGTGGAAATGACCGGCGGCGGCTGTGCGCCGGCGAGTGCGGCGCCGATGCGCAACTCGCTCAGGCCGAATCCGTAGAAAGGCGCCGTGTCGAAATACCGCACGCCGGAGGCGAACGATGCGCGCACCGCATCGAGCGCGTCCGCTTCGCGCAATGGCCGGTACAGGTTGCCGATGCCGGCGCCGCCGAAGCCGAGCACGGTGACCTCGAGCCCCGTGCGGCCGAGCTCACGTTGCGCGAGCGCAGCCGTCATGCGGTTTTCGCCAGCGCGCCGGCCGCGGCGGGTTCGCGCCGCGCGACCCAGGCGAACGTGCAGACCACGGCAAAGCACAGCGCGGGCACGAGCATGGCCATGTTGATGCTGCTGGCATCGGACACCAGGCCCATCAGCGGTGGAATCACCGCGCCGCCGACGATGGCCATGACCAGGAACGACGAGCCGGACTTGGTGTGCGCGCCGAGGCCGCGCAGGCTCATCGTGAAGATGGTCGGGAACTGGATGGACATGAAGAAGCTGGTCAGCATGAGCGCGTAGAGTCCCACGTCGCCACCGGCGAGCGCGGCCAGCGCGCACAGCGCCACGTCCAGCGTGGCGAACGTCGCGAGCAGCGACGCCGGCCGGAACTTCGACATCAGCAGCGTGCCGATGAAGCGGCCCGCGAAGAACAGCGTGAGCGTGATCAGCAGGTTGTTGGCGGCCACCTTCTCGGCCGTGCCCGGCGTGTTGTACTGGGTGTAGCGGATCACGAAGCTCCACACGCCCACCTGCGCGCCGACGTAGGCGAATTGCGCGGCCACGCCCAGCCAGTAGCGCCGGAATGCGAGCAGGCCGCGGAATCCGCCGGCGGCGGCGTCGGCGTCCGCGGGCACGCGCTGCGCCAGCGGCGGAAATTTCGCGAGCGCCACCAGCAGGGCCCACAGCAGCACCACGCAGGCGATGCCGAGGTAAGGTAGTTTGACTGCCGCCAGCTCGCCGGCGCGCCACGCCGCCTGCGCGGCCGGCTCCATGGCGCGGATCTGCCCGGCCGCGAGCTGGTTGTCCGAGAGGATCAGCTCCTTGCCGAGGAACACGCCGACGATGGTGCCGAGGGGATTGAACGTCTGCGCGAAGTTCAGCCGCTGGTCCGCGCTCTGCGGCGGGCCCATGGCCGCGATCATCGGGTTGGCGGAGGTCTCGAGGAACGACAGCCCGCTCGCCACCACGAACAGCGCGCCCAGGAAGAAGTGGTATTCGCCGAACTGCGCCGCCGGATAGAAGAGCAGCGCGCCCGTGCCGAACAGCACCAGGCCCATGACGACCGCGGCGCGGTAACCGAAACGCCGCATGAACAGGGACGCCGGGATCGCGAACGTGAAATACCCGATGAACGTGGCGAACTGCACGAAGCTCGAGGCGAAATCACCCAGCTGGAAGGTCTTGCGGAACTGCGGGATCAGCACGTCGTTGAGGCTGTTCGAGGTGCCCCAGAACGCGAACAGCGCGACCACCAGCACCGTGGCGCCGAGATACCCGGGCGTGATGAACGACGCCTTGGCGGAAGATTCCCGCGCCCGCTCCGTCATGGCAGGTCTCCGTGCACGATCTCCGCGGAGATCTGCCGCGCGGCGGCGCGGATGTGTTCGACGGCCTGCGGCATTTCCATGATCAGCGGGTTGCTGTGCACGAACGGGCAGGTGAGCGCGGCGATCGCGGTGTCGCCGCGCAGGATGGGCGCCGACAGGTCGACGATGCCACGCACGAAGTCCGACGCCGCCTCGTAGTGGCCGCGCGCGCGCACGGCATTGGCGCGTTCGACGAATGCATCCGCGGCCTCCCCCTTGAGCCGGCAGCGCTTCAGCCACGAACGGCGCACCTCGTCGCTCTGGTAGGCGAACAGCACCAGCCCCGACGTGGCGCGCACGATCTCGCGCCGATAGCCGATGCGCACCGAGAAGCCGAGATCGCCGGGCCGCTCGACGCGCGTGATCACCACGATCTGGTCCTCGGAGGCCAACGCGATGTGGCACGACTGGCCGATTTCCTGCGCCAGCCGGCGCATGATGGGCAGCGCCGTTTCCACCAGCGAACGAACGGGCGCCTGCGTCATCGCCAGCGCGAACAGCTTGTTGGTCAGCACGTAACCCGTGCCGCTTTCGGCGGTGGTGATGAAGCCCTTGAACTCCAGCACCTGCAACATGCGGAACAACTCGCCCGAGGAGCGGCCCAGCCGCTGCGAGATGGCCGACAGGTTCAACGGGGTTTTTTCCGCGGCCAGCAGCTCGATGACGTCGAGACCTTTTTCAAGCGCCGGGGCCCGATAGCGCGTGACCCGTGACGAATGTTCCGGCGCCGGTGCGCGTGAAGAAGCCGTTTTGTGGGCCATGCGTGGCTGCCGATTCTGCCCGGGTCGCGCGACTTCGGAAATCGCTTGATCTTCTATTTTCATTAGAGCATTGTACTTTCATCCGGGAAAAGAAGAATTGGGTCGTGGGGTCCGCGCACCGCCAGGTGAAATTCCACGATCCGACAATGCCGGCAGGCGAGATCCGGTGGCGCCCCCACGACGCGGGGTCTCGCTTTCCGGTGTCTTCGCGGTTACAAATTTCCCGGACCAACAAACAAGTCGAATGAGGGGTTCATGAAGGATCTGGCGAGACTGCTGTGTGTCGCGCTGCTGGTCAGCGGCTGCGCGAAAACTCCGGAAGGTTCGTTCGAGCAGGACGCCAGCGGCGTGCTGGTCACACCCGCCGCCGGGGATGCCAGGCGCGTGCGGCTCGAGGTGCGCTCCGAGCGCATCGTGCACGTCACCGCCGTGGCCGACGCGAACGCCCGACTACCCGCCAGTCTCATGGTGGTCCCGGCGACCGATCCGCCGCCCGCGTTCAAGGTCGAACGCAAGGACGACGA
>DASTHJ010000032.1:0-7986 GCA_035718265.1 Steroidobacteraceae bacterium
GGTGCTGAAGGGCGCGGGCACGCTGGTGGCGAGCGGCGCCGGCCAGGCGCCTGAGATCGGTATCTGCGATCGCGGCAATCCCGGCATGGCCACGGCCGGCATGGGCGACGTGCTGACCGGCGTGATCGCCGGGCTGCGCGCGCAGGTCGGCGACAGCGTCACGGCCGCGCGCGTCGGCGTGCTGGTGCATGCGCTGGCCGGCGATTCGGCGGCACACGGCGGACAACGTGGTTTGATCGCGAGCGACGTGATCGCGGAGTTGCGTGGCTGGGTCAATCCGTGAGCGCCGCGACCGACGCGTGGCTCACGGGGACGAGCGAGGAAACCGAGGCGCTGGCAGCACGACTGCTCGGTGCGCCGCCGCCCGCCGGCGTGCCATGCCGTGTGGTCGAATTGTCCGGCGACCTCGGGTCCGGCAAGTCGACGTTCGCGCGCGGCGCGCTGCGCGCGCTCGGCGTGCGCGGACCGATCAGGAGTCCGAGCTACACCCTGCTCGAGACGTACTCGCTGCCGGCGAATCTCACGGCCATCCATCTCGACCTGTACCGGTTGCGCGATCCGCAGGAGCTCGAGCACCTGGGGCTGTCCGACTACTACCTTCCCGGCCATTTGTGGCTCATCGAGTGGCCGGAACGCGGGGTGGGGCGGCTGCCGTCGCCCGATCTGCGCTTCGAGTTTTCGATCGAGAAATGTGGTCATCGCATCCAGAGGATTGAAGTTTCTACGCCAACTAAGTAAATTCCGTCGCAGGTCCGGCCTAGAACTCCATGATGGAGAAGGATTTTCGGGGGATGAGAACGGCGCGGAAGCGCGCGCTCCTTTTGACGCTGCTCGCGTGGGTCGCGGGAGTCTCCTCGCCCCTGATCGCCGCGGAGATCCGGCAGATGCGCGTCGGCGCCACCGAAACCGGCACGCGCGTGGTGCTGGACCTGTCAGGTCCCGTCAAGCACAAGGCCTTCCTCCTCGACAATCCGGGCCGCGTGGTGCTCGACGTTTCCGGCGCGAAACTGCTGGCCGGGCATCCGGACTTCCCTGCGCCCATCACGAAATTCCGCTCCGGCAGGCTGCCGCATGGCGGCGTCCGCCTGGTTTTCGAGGTCGACGAACCGGTGAGCATCCACACCTCGACGCTGGCGGCGAGCGCCGCGGGTCCGGAACGCCTGGTGCTCGACATCGACGCGCCGCGCGCCGCGAAAGCGGCTGCTGCCGCGTCCGCACCGGCCGCGCCCGTGGCCATCCGGCCGGCGCACGCGCCGGCGGATACGGGTCGCGACATCATCATCGCGGTGGATGCGGGACATGGCGGCGTCGATCCGGGCGCGTTGGGCCGGCGCACCCGCGAGAAGGACGTGGTGCTGGCCGTGGCCAAGGCGCTGGCGGCGCGCATCGACTCCGAGCCCGGCATGAAGGCGGTGCTGACGCGCGACGGCGACTACTTCATCTCGCTGCAGGAACGCACGCTGCGCGCGCGACGCGCCAAGGCGGACCTGTTCGTCTCCATCCATGCCGATTCCATCAAGAACCCGGACGTGTCCGGCTCGTCGGTGTACGTGCTGTCCGAGCGCGGCGCCTCGAGCGAAGCGGCGCGCTGGCTGGCGGCGCGCGAGAACGCGGCCGACCTCAAGGGTGGCGTGAAGCTCGACGACAAGGACCCGGTGCTGCAGGGCGTGCTGATCGACCTGTCGCAGACGGCCAGCATTTCCGCCAGCATGGTGGCCGCCGAGAACGTGCTCACCGCGCTGGATCGCATCGGCGAAGTGCGCAAGCCGCGCGTGCAGCAGGCGGGCTTCGTGGTGCTCAAGTCGCCGGACATCCCGTCCATGCTGGTGGAGACCGCGTTCATCTCCAACCGCGAAGACGAACGCAAGCTGTCGCAGCCAGCGCATCGCGCCAGGCTCGCCGAGGCGATCTTCTCGGGCATCGAGCTGTACTTCCAGGGCAACGCGCCGGACGGCACGCGCCTGGCGGCGTCGCGCCGCGGCGCCGGCGTCGGCAGCCAGGTCGAGCTGCGCTAAACCCGTCCATGCCGCGCGGCCACGCGCGGTAAACTGCGCGGCATCCTCGCCATGCCGATCCGCGTTCTCGACAGTCATCTCATCGACCAGATCGCGGCCGGCGAGGTCATCGAGCGCCCGGCGTCCATCGTCAAGGAGCTGGTCGAGAACAGTCTCGATGCCGGCGCGCAGAGCGTCGAGGTCGAGATCGAGGCGGGCGGCGTGCGCCTGACGCGCGTGCGCGACGACGGCGTGGGCATCCCGGAGCACGAGCTGATGCTGGCGCTGGCGCGGCACGCCACCAGCAAGATCTCCTCGGCCGCGGATCTCGCCGGCATCACCACGCTGGGATTTCGCGGCGAAGCATTGCCCTCGATCGCCTCGGTGTCGCGCTTCGAGCTGGTCTCGCGGCATGCCGGGGCAGAGCGGGCGGCCAGCATCACCGTGGATGCCGGCGCCATCGGCGAGCCGCGACCGGCAGCGCATCCGACCGGCACCACCATCGAAGTGCGCGATCTCTTCTACAACCTTCCACCGCGGCGCAAGTTCCTGCGCAGCGAAGTCACCGAGCAGGGCCACATCGTGCGGCTGCTGGAACGACTCGCCCTGTCGCGCAGCGACATCGCGTTCCGGCTGCGCAGCGGCTCGCGCACCTTGCTGGATGCGCCGGCATTGAAGTCCGTGGGCAGCGCGGCCGCCGACCGGCTGGCGCGCATCGTCGGCGACGAGTTCGTGGAGCGCTCGCTCGAGATCGACCATTCCGCGGGACCGGTGCGCCTTTCCGGCTGGATCGGCACGCCGGCGGCGGCGCGCGCCACGTCGGATCTGCAGTTCTGGTTCGTGAACGGGCGCGCGGTGCGTGACCGGCTGCTCATGAACGCCGTGCGCCTGGGATTCCGCGACGTGCTGTACTCGGGTCGTCAGCCGTCCTACGTGCTGTACCTCGACATCGATCCCACGCTGGTGGATGTCAACGCGCATCCGCAGAAGCTCGAGGTGCGCTTTCGCGACAGCCGCCAGATCCACGACTTCGTGTTCCGTGCCATCGAGCGGCGTCTCGCGGAAACCCGGCCGGCGAGCGGCGCGGTTCCGCCGGCCTGGATACCCGCCGCGCCCCACACGGCTCCGATGGGATTCGGCCCGGCCGAGAGCGTTGCGCTTTCGGGCACATGGGCGATCCGCGAGGCGATGGTGGCACCCGGCGATCCGCGCACGGAGGGCGCGGCGCAGAGTGGCTCCGCCGCTCCCTCGCCGGGTGAGGGCGCGCATCCGCTCGGCGTGGCACTGGCGCAATTGCACGGCGCGTACATCCTGGCGCAGAACGAGCACGGTCTCGTGCTCGTCGACATGCACGCGGCGCACGAGCGCGTGCTGTACGAAAAGCTGAAGGCGCAGCAGGGCGCCGCGGCCACGCAGCTGCTGCTGGCGCCGATCACGGTGTCGATGAAGGTCGACGAGCTGGACGCGCTGCTGGCGCAGCGCGAGCAGTGGCAGGCCGCGGGCTTCGATCTCGAACGTCTCGCGCCCGACGCGCTGGCGGTGCGTGCCGTGCCGGCGCTGCTGCCGCGCGAGGACGTGGCGGCGCTGATGCGCGAGGTGATCACCGCCGTGTCGGAGGATGGTGCCGCGCATCACCTCGACGGCGCCACCGACCGCCTGCTCGGCACCATCGCGTGCCGCGCGGCGATCCACGCGCACCGGCGCCTGACGCTGGCCGAGATGAACGCGCTGCTGCGACAGATGGAGCAGACGGCGCGCGCCGACCAGTGCAACCACGGCCGGCCGACCTGGACGCAGGTCACGCTGGCGGAGCTGGATCGCATGTTCCTGCGCGGGCGATGACCGCGCGCGAATCCAGCAGGCCGCTCGTGGTGCTGACCGGGCCCACCGGTACGGGCAAGACCGAGATCGCGCTGGCGCTGGCGGGCGAATTGCCGCTCGAGATCGTCAGCGTGGATTCGGCGCAGGTGTATCGCGGCCTCGACATCGGCAGTGCGAAGCCTTCCGCCGAGGTGCGCGCGCGCGTGCCGCACCATCTGATCGACCTGGTCGAGCCTGCCGAGAGTTATTCGGCCGGACAATTCGTACGCGACGCGGCGCGCGCGATCGACGACATCGAGACGCGTGGCCGCGTGCCGCTGCTGGTGGGCGGCACGATGCTGTACCTGCGGTCGCTGATCGGCGGCATCGCGGTGCTGCCGGAGGGCAACGCCGAGGTGCGCGCCGGCATCGACGCCGACGCCGCCCGCCAGGGCTGGCCGGCGCTGCACGCGCGCCTCGCGGCGGTGGATCCGGCGGCGGCCGCGCGCATCCATCCCAACGACGCGCAGCGCATCCAGCGGGCACTCGAAGTCCACGCGGTCACCGGCCAGCCCATCAGCGAGCTGCAGGCGGCCACTGCCTCGCCACTGCGCCGCGTGTTTCACGTGATGGCCCTGATTCCGGGCGACCGCGCGCGCCTGCATGCGGCGCTCGAACGCCGGTTCGCGCAGATGATGGCCGAAGGATTCCTCGACGAGGTTCGCAGCCTGTACGCGCGCGGCGATCTGACCGAGGCGCACGCCGCGATCCGCGCGGTCGGCTATCGCCAGCTCTGGGCACATCTGGCCGGTAGTTATTCGCTCGAAATCGCCGTCGACCGGGCCGTCGCGGCCACGCGTCAACTGGCCAAACGGCAGATGACCTGGCTGCGTTCGATGTCGAACATACGGGTGTTCGATCCCCATGATGCGCAACGACTTGTAGGCATCCGCGAATCCCTTCTGGGGGCCGTCTCCCTCCTTTGAGTGCGTTACCGGCCGGTGGGCGCGTGTTATGCTCGCCGCCGTTCGCTTGCTTGAAAAATAAGGAGAACGTCATGGCCAAGGGCCAGTCACTGCAGGACCCGTTTCTCAACACGTTGCGGAAGGAACGAATCCCGGTGTCCATCTATCTGGTGAATGGAATCAAGCTGCAAGGCCAGATCGATTCGTTTGACCAGTTCGTCGTGCTCCTGAAGAACAGCGTAAGCCAGATGGTCTACAAACACGCGATTTCGACCGTGGTCCCCGCGCGCAACGTGCGCATCACCAACGAAGACGGAACGACGATCGAGGCGGTCGCCGGAGAATGATGCCCGGCGTGCCCGCACGCGCATCCGTCCGATTCTCGATAATCCACGATGTTCGAGCGACCCCGCGCAGGTGAGCGGGCCGTGCTCGTGCGCCTCGGCATCGGCGCGCCCGCGGACCCGGAAGACATCCAGGAATTCGAGCAGCTGGCGCGCTCGGCCGGGGCCATTCCCGTGGCCAGCGTCGGCGGGCGGCGCGACCGACCGGATCCGCGCTTCTTCGTGGGCAGCGGCAAGGCGGACGAGATCCGCGCCGTGGCGGCCGCGGAGGACGCCGAGGTAGTGCTGTTCGACCATCCGCTGTCGCCCTCGCAGGAGCGCAACCTCGAGAAGCTGATCGAGCGGCGCGTGCTGGACCGTTCGGGACTGATCCTCGACATCTTCGCGCAGCGCGCGCGCAGCCACGAGGGCAAGCTCGAAGTCGAGCTCGCGCAGCTCAAGCACATCGCCACGCGCCTGGTGCGCGGCTGGACCCACCTCGAGCGCCAGCGCGGCGGTGGCATCGGCAACCGCGGCCCCGGCGAGACGCAGCTCGAGACCGACCGGCGCCTGATCGGCAAGCGCGTCAAGACGCTGACCGAGCGCCTGCGCCGGATCAAGCAGCAGCGCGAGACGGGCCGCCAGCAGCGCGCCGAGATCCCCGTGCCGTCGCTCGCCCTGGTGGGCTACACCAACGCCGGCAAATCGACGCTGTTCCGGGCATTGACCGGCACCGACGCCTACGTCGCCGACCAGCTGTTCGCGACCCTGGATCCCACCGTGCGCCGCATCGTGCTGCCCGGCAATACGCAGGTGGTGGTGGCCGACACCGTCGGATTCATCCGCGAGCTGCCGCACGAGCTGGTGGCCGCGTTCCAGTCCACGTTGACCGAAGCGCGCGAGGCCACCTTGCTGCTGCACGTGGTCGACGTGTCGGACCCGCGGCGCGACGAACACATCGACGAGGTCAACCGCGTGCTCGCGGAGATCGGCGCGGCCGACCTGCCGCAGGTCCTGGTGTTCAACAAGATCGACCGGATCGACGCCGAGCCGCGCATCGAGCGCGACGAATCGGGCCGCGCGAGCCACGTGTGGCTGTCGGCGGTGCGCGGGCAGGGGCTCGACCTGCTGCGCGAGGCCATCGCGGAGCGCCTGTCGCGCGTGGCGCGGCGTGCCACGCTGCGGCTGCCGGTGTCCGCCGGCGAGCTGCGCGCTCGGCTGTACGCCGCGAACCTGGTGCACGCCGAGCGCATCACCGAACAGGGCGCGTTCGAGATCGACACCGAGCTTTCGGAAATCGAGCTGCTCAAGTGGGCGCGCGAGCCCGGCGTCGAGCTGGTGCGGGTTTCCGACGACTCGGCTTGTACCCCCGAGGGGCCCTACCTACAATCGTCGCCCGCTCTGCGAAGCTTCTGATATGGCCTGGAATCAACCCGGTAACAACAATCCTTGGGGCAAGAGACCAGCCGGCGGCGGCGGTGATCTCGACCAGGCGTTCAAGGATTGGCAGAAGCGCATCGAGTCGCTGTTCGGCGGCGGTGGGGGTGGACGTTCCTCCACTCCTTTACTGATTTTCCTGATCATCGCGATCGCCGCCTGGGCCGCGACCGGCTTCTACACCGTGCCTCCCGGCAGCAAGGGCGTGGTGCAGCGTTTCGGCCGCTATCAGCAGACGGTGCCGAACGGCTGGGGCTGGCGCTTTCCGTGGCCGATCGAGATGGTCACCAAGGTCGACACCCAGGGCGTGAAGTCCAAGTCGTACAAGTCGCGCGTGCTCACGGCCGAGCCCAACATGGTGGAAATCGAAGTCGCCGTGCAGTACCGCATCAAGCAGGCCGAGGACTACCTGTTCAAGGTGCGCGACCCGGAGATCACGCTGGGCGAGGTCAGCGAGAGCGCGATCCGCGAGGTGGTGGGTCGCAATGACCAGCAGGCCATCCTCGAATCGGGCCGCCCGCGGATCGCTTCCGACACGCGCGAGATCATGCAGCGCACGCTCGACCAGTACGGCGCCGGCATCCACGTCGAGAGCGTCAACATCACCGACGTGCAGGTGCCGGAAGCGGTGCAGCAGGCGCAGCGCGATTCGGTCAAGGCCAAGGCGGACCGCGAGCGCGCCATCAAGGAAGCGCAGGCCTACGCGAACGGCATCCTGCCGCAGGCCGAGGGCTCGGCGGCGCGCCAGGTCGCCGAGGCCGAGGCCTACAAGGCGCAGGTCATCCAGCTCGCCACCGGTGACGTCGCGCGCTTCAACCAGGTGGCCGCGGCCTACGACAAGGCTCCCGCCGTCACCCGCGAGCGCCTGTACATCGAGGCGATCGAGAGGATCCTGGCCGGCTCCTCGCGCAAGGTCATCATCGATGCGAAGGGCGGCAACAACATCCTCTATCTACCGCTCGACAAGCTCGCCGAGCGCAGTCGTGCCGACGACGCCAACACCGTGACGGTGCGGCCGCCGGTGACCTTCGAGCCGGAGAACTCGGGCGCGGAGCGCACGCGGGGAGAGCGTTGATGGGCTCGCGCGTCATCGGAATCCTGGTGCTGGTGCTGGCCGTGTTCATTCTGGTCACCACCTCGCTGTTCATCGTCAAGGAGCAGGAGCTGGCGCTGCGCGTGCAGATCCAGGAGATCATCGGCAAGAACTACCGGCCGGGCCTGCACTTCAAGGTGCCGTTCATCGACGACGTCGTGAAGTTCGACAAGCGCGTGCTGACGCGCCGCTTCGACGGCGAGCAGTTCCTGACCAGCGAGAGCCAGGGCCTCACCGTCGACTACTACATCAAGTGGCGCATCAGCGACGCCGAGCAGTTCTACCAGTCGACCAGCGGCGGCGACGAGGGCCGCGCCGAGTCGATCGTCGGCCAGAAGATCCAGGACGGCATCAAGAACGAGGTCGCCGGCCGC
>DASTHJ010000033.1:0-2910 GCA_035718265.1 Steroidobacteraceae bacterium
GACCGCGACCGCTACAGCTATGAAGGCATCTACAGCGCGGACCGCCTGAGCGCGCCGATGGTGCGCCAGCCGGGCGGCGACTGGCAGCAGGTCACCTGGGAGATGGCGCTGCAGACGGCGGCCCGGGGACTGAAGTCCGCCGGCGCCGATCTGCACACGCTCGCGAGCAGCTCCGCGACCGTCGAAGAGCTTCACCTGCTGGCGAAACTGACGCGCGCACTGGGCTCCGCGAACATCGACCATCGCCTGCGCCAGGCGGATTTCCGCGACCAGGACGCCGATCCGGCCGCGCCGGGTCTCGGTGGCCTCACGATCGCCGGCATCGAGCAGCTCGATGCGCTGCTGGTCGTGGGCTCGAACCTGCGGCGCGAGGTGCCGGTGCTCGCGCACCGCGTGCGCAAGGCCGCCACGCGCGGCGCGAAGGTGTCATTCCTCAATCCGGCGCGCTTCGAATACCTGTTCCCGGTGGCGGCGTACCTCGAATCCAGCCCGGCGCGGCAGCTCGCCGACCTGGCGGCTATCTACTCTGCCGCACTGGAAGGCGCGGCGGCGCCCCGGCACCTGGCGTCCGTGGTCTCTGGTGCGCAGGTCAATACCGCGCACCGCACGATCGCGGCGGCGCTCAAGTCCGGCCAGGCGCGCGCCATCTGGCTGGGCGCGCTGGCACTGCGTCACCCGGCCTACGCCGACCTGCGCGCCGTGGCGGCGGGTCTCGCGGCCGCCACCGGCGCCACGCTGGGCGTCCTGGCCGAAGGTGGCAATGCGGCCGGCGCCTATCTCGCCGGCGCGGTGCCGCATCGCGAGGCCGGCGGCCGCAATGCGACTGCGGTCGGCAAGTCCGCCCACGAAATGCTCGCCGGCGCGCACAAGGCCTATCTACTGTTCGGCGGTGTCGAGCCCTGGGCCGATGCGCCCGGCGTCGACGCGCGGCGCGCCCTCGCCGGCGCGGATTTCGTGGTCGCGGCCACGCCGTATGCCGACGAGACGCTGAAGGCGGTGGCGCACGTGCTGCTGCCGATCTCGACCTTCGCGGAGACCTCGGGCACCTACGTGAATCTCGAAGGCCTGTGGCAGAGCTTCGCCGGCGCGGCCAGGCCGCTCGGCGAGACGCGACCCGGCTGGAAGGTGCTGCGCGTGCTCGGCAACCTCGTCGGCGCCCCGGATTTCGACTACCAGTCCTCCGAGGAGGTGCGCGAGGAGCTGCGCGCACGCTGCGCCGACATCGCCATCGGTTCCTACCAAGGATCGCACGAACCGTCGTCCGCCGCGCCGGCGGGCGAGGTGCGCGTCATCGACGTGCCGATGTATGCGGTCGATGCCGTGTTGCGCCGCGCCTCGTCCCTGCAACGCACGCGTGAAGGCAAGCTCGCGGCCACGATCTACGGAGGCCCGGCCGCATGAATCCCATCGCGCAGTGGATTGGCGAGCTGATCCGCTACCCGGTCTGGCCGGGATACCTGCAATCGACGTTCTGGATCGTCGGCGTCACTGTGGCGCTGATCCTGGCCGTGGCGTTCACGACGCTGTGGGAACGCAAGGTCATCGGCTGGATGCAGCTGCGCAGGGGGCCGAACCGCGTCGGCAGCATCTTCGGCCTGCTGCCCGGCATCTTTCAGCCGTTCGCCGACGTCATCAAGCTGCTGATCAAGGAAGTCGTGATCCCCAGCGCCTCGAACAAGGTGCTGTTCCGGCTCGCGCCCATGATCACGCTGGTGCCGGCGTTCGCCATCTGGGCCGTGATTCCGCTCAGCCCCAACCTGACGATCGCCAACGTCAACGCCGGGCTGTTGTACGTGCTGGCGCTCACCTCCGTGGGCGTGTACGGCGTGATCCTCGCCGGATGGGCTTCGAACTCCAAGTACGCGTTCCTCGGCGCGATGCGCTCGGCCGCGCAGATCGTCGCCTACGAAATCGCCATGGGCTTCGCGCTGGTCGGCGTCGTCATGGCCGCGGGTAGTTTGAACCTCGGCGACATCGTCACGAAGCAGCAGGGTGCGTTCCTGTCCTGGAACTGGTTCTGGCTGTTCCCGTTGTTCCTCGTGTACTTCATCTCGGGCGTGGCCGAGACCAACCGCGCGCCGTTCGACGTGGCGGAAGGCGAATCGGAGATCGTCGCGGGATTCCACGTGGAGTATTCGGGTATCGCGTTCGCGCTGTTCTTCCTGGCCGAATACGCCAACATGATCCTGATCTCGGCGTTGACCGCGGTTTTCTTCTTCGGCGGCTGGCTCAGTCCCTTCGACGGCTTCATCGAGCCCGAGCAGGTGGCCGGCATCGCCTACATCGGCCCGGCGCTGGCCTTCGTGGTCGGCGACGGATTCCAGTGGCTGTTCCTGAAGCTGTTTTTCTTCCTGTTCTGTTTCCTGTGGTTCCGCGCCACGTTCCCGCGCTACCGGTACGACCAGATCATGCGTCTTGGCTGGAAGATCCTGATTCCGGTCACGCTCGTCTGGATCGCGGTTGAAGGCGTGCTGGCGTACCTGAAGGTGGGACCCTGGAGAGTGGTGACCTAACATGCGCAGCATCATCAAGACATTCGCCCTGTGGGAGCTCCTCAAGGGCCTGGGCGTGACCATCCGCACGTTCTTCCGTCCGAAGTTCACGGTGAACTATCCCGAGGAGAAGACGCCGCAGTCGCCGCGCTTCCGCGGCCTGCACGCGCTGCGCCGCTATCCGAACGGCGAGGAGCGCTGCATCGCCTGCAAGCTGTGCGAGGCGGTGTGCCCGGCGGTCTGCATCACCATCGACTCGGACGTCGCGCAGGACGGCACGCGCCGCACCACGCGTTACGACATCGACCTCTTCAAGTGCATCTACTGCGGCTTCTGCGAGGAAGCCTGCCCGGTGGATGCCATCGTGCTCACGCGCATCCACGAGTACCACATGGAGCATCGCGGCGAGAACATC
Source organism: Steroidobacteraceae bacterium (assembly GCA_035718265.1). Taxonomy (GTDB): domain Bacteria; phylum Pseudomonadota; class Gammaproteobacteria; order Steroidobacterales; family Steroidobacteraceae; genus CADEED01. The sequence continues at coordinate 2,908 of DASTHJ010000033.1, forward strand.
ATG
>DASTHJ010000034.1:0-8452 GCA_035718265.1 Steroidobacteraceae bacterium
CCAGCGTCGCCGCCCTGGGCCTGACCGCCCTGATGCTCGTGAGCGTCAGCGCGCATGCCGCGACCGCACACAAGCCCAGCGTCAGCATCCTGGTGCCGACGGTCGAGGTGCTCGTGCCCACCGTCACGATCGAGCCGGTGACCTGAGCGATCGAAAGCGGAGGCTCTGCTCCGCTTTCGCTGCGTCGAACACTTCATCGCTCGCGAAACTCGGCTCGGCGAAATCCGCCGCGAGCATTGCAACGGATCCGGGGTCGCAGGCGTCCTATCCACGCAAGTCAACCAACCCGCATTGCCAGGAGGACGTCATGAAATTTTCGCAGAAGATTGCCGCCAGCAGCGCGCTCGCCATCGGCCTGCTGTTCGCCGCGGGCGGCGCCGGAGCCGCGGACCGCACCGCGACCAACGACGACATCGCCGTCAGGTTCTCGGATCAGCGGGTCAACAGCCCGGCCGAAGCCGAGGCCCTCTACAAGAAGCTGCGTTCTGCCGCCCGCGAGGTCTGCGACGCGAACGCGGGCGGACATCGCACGCTGGAAGTGCGCACGCGCGTCGATCGCTGCGTGAAGTCCGTGCTTGCCGACGCGGTGAGCAAGATCAACCAGCCGCTGCTGACCTCGGTGTACGAGGCCAGGAACGGCAAGTCGAACGGCTGACCCCCGCGCGCGCCGACCTGGCGCAACTTCCGTCAACGATACAGAAGCAGGTCGGCGCGCTCTTCCGCCCAGGCGGCTTCGTCCTTCGCGGCGAGCTTGTCGAGATCGGCCGGCGTGGCAGCCGGATCGTCCACCCACTCGCGCAGCAGCCCGCTGCCGTTGATGACGTCGATCGCCAGCCGCGTGCGCTCGTACTCGTAGGGAAAATCGCGCCACAGCGGATACTCGCCGCGCAGCCGGCGAATGCACTTGAACGCGCCGGCGACCAGCCGCCACGGCCGGAACGCGCCGTGTTCGTAGGCGCCATCCTCGACGTGGATCTGGAAGCCGGAACACAGCTTGCCCGAGTGCTTGTGGAACGTGGGCTCGAACCAGCAGGGCCGCAGGCGGCAGCCGCGCAGCCAGGCCGGCATGATGCGGTCCATGGTGGTGAGCAGCGTGCGCGGGTCCAGGCCCGGCGCACCTAACAACTCCAGCGGCCGCGTGGTGCCACGGCCCTCGGAGAGCGTGGTTCCCTCGAGCAGCACCGTACCCGCGTAGGCGCGCGCCATCGACAGGTTGGCGGCGTTCGGGCTCGGGTTCACCCAGTTGCGCTCGCCCAGCGGCCAGCCGTAGCCCGGTGCCTGCCCCGGATCCCAGCCGCGCATCGGGATCACGCGGTAGTCCACCGCGAGGTGGAAATGACTGATGAACCAGATGCCGAGCTCGCCCAGCGTGAGGCCATGGCGCATGGGCAGCGGGCCGGCGCCGACGAAGCTTTCCCAGCCCTCGCGCAGCTTGAGTCCTTCGATGGGCCGACCGGCCGGGTTCGGCCGGTCGAGCACCCACACGGTCTTGCCGTGACGCGCGGCGGCCTCGAGCACGTACAGCAGCGTGGTGATGAACGTGTAGATGCGGCAACCCAGGTCCTGCAGGTCGACGAGCAGCACGTCGAAGTGATCGAGCATCTCGTCGGTGGGCCGGCGCACCTCGCCATACAGGCTGAACACCGGGATGCCGTGCACCGGATCGCGGAAGTCCGGCGACTCGATCATGTTGTCCTGCTTGTCGCCGCGCAGGCCGTGCTGCGGGCCGAAGGCCGCGGTGATCTCCAGGCCGCGGATGCCGCGCAGCGCATCCAGCGAATGCACGAAGTCCGCGGTCATCGAGGCCGGGTGCGCCAGCAGCGCGATGCGTCGGCCTTCGAGCTCGCGTTGCAGCTTGATGTCGCCCAGCAGCCGGTCGATGCCGAACTGGATCACGCGGCGCTCCGCGGGCCTGGCCTACAGGTCGATGATGAAGCCGGCGGCATGGTGGAAATCGGGTTGCTCCGCGGGATGTTTGAGCGCCCAGTATGACAGCTGGCCGGACCGGTCCTCGATGACGGCCGTCACGCCGAGCCGCGGCGTACCCGCCTGCGGCAGCTGCAGCCATCCCAGGTCCACCTGCGCGGTGAGCACCAGCGCACCGTCCTGCAGGTCGAAGGAGAAGTTCGGCGTGCGCCCGCCCTTGTGAGGCTGCCGGTCGGCGCGATAGCCGCTGAAGTGATACGCCGCCCAGGCCCCCGAGGGCGAAAAGTTGTATTCACAATATTCCTCCGAGCCGCTGCTGCCGACGAACGCCTCGAAACAGGTGTGGCGCCACAGCTCGTCGGTGTGCACCGGGGGCAGCAGCTCCGGCATGCGCAGCGCGCCGAGCTCGCCGTCGACGCGGTAGTTGAGCAGCAGGAAATTCTCGTGGCGCACGGCGCCGACGACGATGGAACGCACCGGCGCGGCGGGCGAGGTCGGGTGCGGCGTGAGCCGGCGGCGGAAGGTTTCGGGATGGGCGCTCATCGGCGCGCAAGCATACCCTGCCTCACGGAATCCGTGCTCGATCGGGCGCGTCGTTCAGCGCCGACAGGAAGGCGGCCAGCTCGGAGCGCTCCCCGGTAGTTAGTGGGGCGCGCCGCAGCCGCGGGTCGGCCGCCGGATCCGCGGCCAGCTGCTCGTAGTGATCGAGCACCGCGGCGAGGCTGGCGAAGCGGCCGTCGTGCATGTAAGGCGCGGTCACGCCGAGATTGCGCAGCGTGGGCACGCGCACCGCCCGCCCGGTGCCGGTGTCGGCGAAGATGGCCTGCGCCACGGGCTGCGCGCGGTCCACCCAGGGCCCCGCGAAATTGATGCCGCCGTGGCAGGCGGCGCAGCCGCTGCGCGCCGAGAAGAACAGCCGCAGGCCGCGCTTCTGCGCCGCGTCGAGCGCCGCGTGCTCGCCGCGGAACACGTAACGGTCGAACGGCGAGTCGCCACCCACGAGCGTGCGCTCGTAGGCCGCGATGGCGCGGATCACGTTGCGAAACCTGACCGGGCGCGCCTCCTGCGGAAAGACCGCGGCGAACTCGCGTGCCAGGCCCGCGTCGGCCGCCAGCTCGCGCTCGACCACGGCCTCCCGGCCGGCCAGCCCGAGCTCGGCCGGATGCTCATTGAACAGCGGCCCGCGCATCTGCTGTTCGAAAGTGTGCGTGCCGGTGTCGTACCAGCCGAACGAGGCGTTGTACACGGAGTTGAGCAGCGTCGGCGCATTGAGCGGCAGCGTCTCCCCGGTCGCGCCCACCGACCGTGGCAGCCCGTCGGTGAAGGCTCGCTCGGCCGCGTGGCAACTGCGGCAGGAATGGCGCCTCGTGACCGACAAGCGCGTATCGGCGAACAGCCTCGCACCCAGCGCGACTTTCGCGGCGCTCATGGGGTTGTCGTCCGGCACGACGGGCTCGGGGAATCCGGGAGGGAGGCGCCAGGCGTACGAGGCATTCTCCGCGGTCACCGCCGACGAAGTCCCCGCGCAGAACAGCGCGGCAATCGCGAGCGTGATGCGCGCCCCGCGCCGCATCACTTACCAGGCCGCGCTGACGCCGTCGCGCGTGAGGCCGGCAGTCTGGCTGGCAATCGCACTGCGCTCGCTCACCCAGGTGGCGAACGCGTCCAGTGACGCGGCGTCGATGCCGGCGGGGTCGCCGCGATGCGCGCTCACCCACGAGCGCATTGCCTCGAGCAGCTGCGCGGCCAGCGCGCGCTGGCCGCCGAACAGCGTGAGGTAGGCTTCCTTGGCCTCGCTCAAGCGGTTGAGACCGAAATACGCATGCCCGCGATATTCGATGGCCTCCGGGTAACCGGGCTTCAGCGCAAGCGCGCGGTCATAGGCCGCGAGCGCCGCGTCGTACCGGCCGAGCTTGCGATTCGTGTAGCCGAGGTAGTTCCAGGCCTGGTGCATGGACGGATCCAACTCGGTGGCGCGCGTGAACTTCCTGAGCGCGCTCGCGTAGCCGGCTTGGGCCTTGCCGAGTGCCTTGTCCCGATGCCGGGCATCACTCTGTCGCGCCGCATCAGCAGCGAGCTTGTCGGCCCTCTCCACGACGCGCACGCCGGCGTTGTAGATGGAGAGCGCCTGCTCCTCGGGCGTCGCTTGCGGCGTTCCGCCCATCTGCCGGGGCATTTCTCCGCTTCCTGCGCCGTAGGCGACACCGCTCGCGGCGAGCAGCAGGCTCAGGACGATGGGTCTGGAAAGCGATCGCATGTTTGTCTCCTTGGCGAAATAAACCACCCATTCCCCCGGTCGCCCACTTGAGTACCCGGCGCGGCGAATCGGGTTCCAGCGCCGCGGGGACGTCCGGATAATCAGACCTCAGGGAGGTTTCCATGAAGACACTGTGGCTCTGCAGCCTGCTCGCCATGACGCTGCCCGCGCTCGCCGCCGACCCGGCCATCGAGAAATCCCTGGCCAGCCCCACGCGCACCGCCGACGATCGCGAACGTGATGCGCGCGACAAGCCCGCGGAGGTGCTGGCCTTCGCCGGCGTCAAACCGGGCATGGTCGTCGCGGACATCTTCTCCGCCGGCGGCTATTACACCGAGCTGCTCTCGGGCGTGGTCGGCCCGACCGGCAAGGTGCTGGCGATCAACAACGTGCCGTACGCGGGTTTCGCCAAGGACGAGATCAAGAAGCGCTACGGCGACGGGCACCTGAAGAACGTCGAGCAGCGCATCGTCGAAGCCAGCCACATGTACATCGAGCCGAAGAGCGTCGACCTCGCGGTCATCGTCATGGCGTATCACGACGTGTACTGGATCGAGGAATCCAACAACTGGCCGCAGATCGACGCCGACGGCTTCATCGAGTCCGTGAAGCGCATGCTGAAACCCGGCGGCAAACTGTTGATCGTCGACCATGACGCGGCCGACGGCACCGGCAAGGAAATCGCCGGCAAGCTGCACCGGCTGAACGAGCAATGGGCGCGCAAGAGCCTGGAAGCGCATGGTTTCGTGTTCGAGAAGTCCTATGACGGCCTGCGCAACCAGCACGACGATTACAGCAAGATGGTTTACGACCCGGCGGTCAAGGGCAAGACGGACCGGTACGTGCACCTGTATCGCGTGAAGTAGCCCGCAGCGCGGCCGCTATACTGCGGCCAGTGACGAACCTGCTCGCCGGGGATGACGCGTGAATCAGCGTGGATCGAAATGGAGCGGCGCGCTCGCGACTTGTGCGCTGGTCGCCATGTGCCTGGGCGCGTACGCCTCCGAACCGGGGCGTGAACAGGATGTTTCTCTGCTGCGCACACTCTCGGACGCCTGGGACAAGGCCATCGTGCGCAAGGACCAGGCCGCGGTCGCGGACAACATGGCCGAGGATTTCCGGCAGATCGACGGCTACGGCAATGTCGAGACCAAGAAGTCCTTCCTCGCCGGCATCCTGGATCCGAAGCTCACCATCGATCCCTACACCGTCGAGGACTTCGAGATTCGCCTCTACGGCGACACCGCGCTGCTCTCCGGCCGCACGCACATGACCGGCAAGTACGACGGCAAGCCGTTCCAGTCGAACTACCGCTACATCGACATCTACGTGCGGCGCGACGGCACCAGGAAGATCGTCAGCGTGCAGATCACCCGGCTGCCGCCGCGGAAATGACTCATTGCGCCGGCAGCGTGGCGCGCGCCGCGGCCACCTGCGCGGCCGTGACGGCCGAGGCGCCGCCGCCGAATTTCGCGCGGATGTAGCTGAGGATGGCCGCCAGGTCCGCGTCGGAAAGTTGTGCGAACGGCGGCATCACGTTCTCGACTTCACTTTCCTTGCGACCGGCGCTGTCGAACCCTCCGGTCATCACGAACAGCGCCAGCGGCTGCGGATCGCCCTTGACCCAGCTGCCACCGGCGATCGCCGGCTGCATGTTCGGCACGCCGCGGCCGTCGGCCTGGTGGCAGCTCAGGCAATGGCGCGCGTACAGCTTCTGGCCATCCGGCGATGCGGGCGTTTCGGCGCCCGCACCCACCATCGCGACGGCTGACAGGAATGCCGCGACCGCGGCCCACCGCATGCCAGGGGCCATCTGTCATTTGCCCTTGTAGGAGATCCGCCAGACGCGGCCCTTCTGCGAGTCGGAGACGTACAGCGAACCGTCCGGACCTACGTCGAGGCCCACGGGCCGGTACTTTGCATTGCTCGGGCTGTTGTCGGCCATCTCGCCCGCGAATCCGTCGGCGAACACTTCATAAGAGCCGTCGGGCTTGCCGTCCTTCATCGGCTGGAACACGACCTTGTAGCCGGCCTGCGGCTCCGGTGCGCGATTCCAGCTGCCGTGGAACGCGATGAACGCGCCGTCCTGGTATTTCGCCGGAAAGCTCCTGCCTTCATAGAACAGCAGGTCGTTCGGCGCCCAGTGCGCCGGGTATGCCACGAGCGGATCCAGGTACTTGCCCGCCTCCGGCACCTTCTTGCCGTCGCCGCCGTACTCGGGCGCGATCACGCGATGTCCCAGCTTGGTGTCGAAGAACGTGTACGGCCAGCCGTAGTTGCCGCCCTCGACGATCTTGTGGAATTCCTCGCCCTGCCGCGTGGCATTGTCCTGGGCGTTGTAGATCGAGGGGAACAGCGTGTCGATGGAATCGCGGCCGTGGACCACGGCATACAGCGCGTTCTGCGACCGGTTCCACTCGATCGCCACGGCATTGCGCGTTCCGGTCGCGAAGCGCCGACCGTCGCCCGGCTTCTGATCGGTCTTGTTGCCGTCGAACACCCACACGCCGCCGTATTTCTCGAGGATCGGACAGGGGTTCATGCCCATCGAACCTTCCTGGCGGTCCTTTTCCTGGCAGGAGTTCGAGGGCGCGCCCACGTTGACGTACAGCGTGCCCTTCGGATCGAGCGCGAACGTCTTGTCGGCGTGCTGCCGTTCCATCGGGAAGCCGGCCACGACGACCTGGCGCGGCCCGCTCGGCGCCAGCTCGCCCTTCTTCAGCGGATAGCGGTACACGCCGACGTTGTCGGACACGTACAGCCAGTCCTTGAAGATGCGGACTTCCGTGCCGCGCACGTCGCCGAATTTCTGCGTCTCGTCGGCCTTGCCGTCGCCGTCCGTGTCGCGCATGGCGAGCATGCCCCCTCGGCCGGCGAGGTAGATGTCACCGTTCGAGGCCACCGCCAGGTGGCGCGCCTGGCCCTGGCCTTCCTGCACCACCGTGGCGGTGAACCCCGCCGGCAGCGTCAGGCCGTCGTTGTCCGCGGCCGTGGCGGCCGTGGCGGCGGCCAGCGCCGCGACGGCGAGCCGCAATCTAACTACCCTGGCGAAACGTGTCGCGCGCATGTTGGAAATCCTTCTTGATTGGTGTGCCATGGCCCGGAGCCCACCCGTCGACGCCGGCGAGCCCGCGGATACTGCGGGCGAACGGCCGGCGGCGCAATAAACCCGGCGGCCCGCAGCCCGGCCCGGCGCTGTTATGAACGGGGCGCCCGCATCAGATACATCCGACGAACCGGCGCGCCTTTTCCGTGGGTCGGTCATAAGTCTCCGGGAGGATTCATGTTTGTTGGGCCATGCCGCCAGAAGTTCCGCCGCCGCCGGGCGGGACTCGCCAAGATTCCGCGCGCCGTGCACTATGCGGCCCCCGCTACCAGCACGGATTCCTGAATGCCGCTCGTCGATCCAGTCATCGAACGCGTGCTCGCCGAGTTCGAGCGGCGCGCCGACGAAGAACAACGCCGCACTGCCGCGCCCGGCTCGCCCGGCAACAACCTCGACGACCTGCTGCTCTCGGTGGGACGCGAGGCGGGCACGCTGCTCTATCTATTGGCGACCGGTGCACAGTCACGGCGCATCCTCGAGCTCGGCAGCTCGTACGGCTATTCGACCGTGTGGCTGGCGGCCGCGGCGCGCGCCAACGGCGGCAAGGTCATCTCGCTGGAGCTGCGCGATTTCAAGATCGAGTACGCGCGCCAGGCGCTGACGCGCGCCGGCCTGTCGACGCGCGTCGAGTTCCACCAGGGCGATTGCCTCGAGACACTGAAGACGCTGCCGGGGCCGTTCGACTTCGTGCTGCTCGACGTGTGGAAGGACCTGTACCTGCCGTGCTTCGAACTGGTGCATCCCAAGCTCGCGCCGGGCGGCATCATCGCCGCGGACAACATGCTGCTGCCCGAGGTGGTGCGGCCCCAGGCCGAGGCCTATCGCCGCCGCGTGCGCGAGGTCGGCGACATGGACTCGGTGCTGCTCGAGGTGGGCAACGGCGTCGAGATCAGCAAGAAGCGCTAGACCGGGGCAGCTTCGCGCGCTCAGGTTGCATCGTCGGCCTTCGCGCCCTCCGGAGCTTCGAAGGCGAACAGGTCGCCGGGCTGGCACTGCAGCACTTCGCAGAGTTTCTCGAGCGTGCTGAAACGGATGGCGCGCGCCTTGCCGGTCTTCAGCACCGAAAGATTCTGCGGCGTGATGCCCACTCTTTCCGCGAGCTCGTTGAGGCGCATCTTGCGACGCGCGAGCATGACGTCGACGTTCACGACGATGGGCATGGG
>DASTHJ010000035.1:0-2166 GCA_035718265.1 Steroidobacteraceae bacterium
GAGACGCTGGCGTACGCCAGCATCCTCGAAGAGGGCAATGCCATCCGCCTCACCGGCCAGGACTCCGGTCGCGGCACGTTCTTCCATCGCCACGCGGTGCTGCACGAGCAATCGACCGGCGAATGCTACGTGCCGCTGCAGCACCTGGCCGAGCGGCAACCGTCCTTCCAGGTCATCGACTCGGTGCTCTCGGAGGAGGCCGTGGTCGGCTTCGAATACGGCTATTCGACCACCGATCCTTCCTCGCTCGTGATCTGGGAAGCGCAGTTCGGCGATTTCGTGAACGGCGCGCAGGTCATCATCGACCAGTTCATCAGCTCGGGCGAGGCCAAGTGGGGCCGGTTGTGCGGCCTCGCGCTGTTCCTGCCGCATGGCTACGAGGGCCAGGGACCGGAGCATTCCTCGGCGCGCCTCGAGCGCTTCCTGCAGCTGTGCGCCGAGAACAACATGGCGGTGTGCGTGCCGTCGACGCCCGCGCAGATGTACCACATGATCCGCCGGCAGATCCTGCGCAGCCTGCGCAAGCCGCTGATCGTCATGACGCCGAAGAGCCTGTTGCGTCACGACCTGTCGGTGTCCTCGCTCGAGGAGCTGGCCGACGGCGAGTTCGCGACGGTCATCGACGAGATCGACGCGCAGGCCGTCAAGCCGGCGAGCGTGCACCGCGTGGTGCTGTCCTCGGGCAAGGTGTATTTCGACCTGCTGAAGGCGCGCCGCGCGGCCAACATCAACGACGTTGCGCTGGTGCGCATCGAACAGCTGTATCCGTTCCCGGTCGCGGAGATGGAGGCGGTGATGGCGCGCTATCCGAATGCGCGCGAAGTCGTGTGGTGCCAGGAGGAGCCGCAGAACCAGGGCGCGTGGTACCAGATCCGCCATCGCCTCAGCACCTTCGTCGGCAAGCGCGAGCTGCTGTACGCCGGGCGCAAGCCGGCGGCCGCGCCGGCCACCGGCATCACCAAGATCCACGAACTGGAACAGCGCGAGCTGATCGAAGCCGCGCTGTCGTCGACGGACAAAGAAGATGGAGCGCGCGAGACGAAGCGCCTGCTGGCGAACACCGGCAGCGCGCCGGCTGCCGCGGCCGCCTCGTCCCGCTAACACTGGAAGACACATGGCAATCGAAATCAAGGTTCCGCAGTTACCCGAGTCGGTGGCCGACGCCACGCTCGTCACCTGGCACAAGCAGGCCGGGCAGGCAGTGAGTCGCGACGAGAATCTCGCCGACCTCGAGACCGACAAGGTGGTGCTCGAAGTTCCCGCGCCGGTGAACGGCGTGCTCAAGGAACTGCGCATCGCCGCCGGAACCTCGGTGACCAGCGGACAGGTGCTGGCCGTGCTGGAAGAGGGCGCCGCCGCGCCTGCGAAGGCCGCGGCGCCTGCCGGCGCGGCGCCGTCGCCCGCCGCGGTCAAGCCAGCCGCCGCTGCACCCGCCGGCAACGACAAGCTCGCGCCCTCGGTGCGCCGCATGGTCGAAGAGAAGCAGCTCGATCCCGCGAAGATTCCCGCCACGGGGCGCGACGGCCGCCTGACCAAGGCCGACGTGGTCGAGTTCCTCGACAAGCCGGGGGCCGCGCCCGCGAAGTCCGCCGCCGCGCCGAAGCAGGCGCCGGCGCAGCCCGCGACCGGCGCCGCGGGACGCCAGGATCAGCGCGTGCCGATGACACGCCTGCGCGCGCGCATCGCCGAGCGGCTGCTCGAGGCAAAGCACACGCAGGCGCAGCTCACCACGTTCAACGAGATCGATCTCAAGGCCGTGATGGACGTGCGCGCGAAGTACAAGGAAGTCTTCGAGAAGAAGCATGGCGTGAAGCTCGGCTTCATGTCGTTCTTCGTGAAGGCCGCGGTCGAGGCGCTGAAGCGCTTCCCGGTGGTCAACGCCTCGGTGGAAGGCAACGACATCGTCTACCACGAGTACTACGACATCGGCGTCGCGGTCTCGACCGAGAAGGGACTCATGGTCCCCGTGCTGCGCGATGCGGACCTGCAGAGCTACGCGGACATCGAGAAGAACATCGGCGCGTTCGCCGTCAAGGCGCGCGAAGGCAAGATCACGCTCGACGAGCTGACCGGCGGCACGTTCTCCATCACCAACGGCGGCACCTTCGGCTCGCTGCTGTCGACGCCCATCATCAACATGCCGCAGAGCGCCATCCTCGGCATGCA
>DASTHJ010000036.1:0-5554 GCA_035718265.1 Steroidobacteraceae bacterium
AAGCCCGCCACGCGCGAGCGATGTCGGCCGGTGATCAGCGGGCCCATCTCGACGCCCTCTTCCTCCTGCATGCCCACCTTGATGCTGCTCGCGGCCGCGGACAGGTCCGCGACCAGTTTGTCGTGGATCTTCGACCCGGCGTAGATGCGGCAGGCCGCCGTGCAATCCTGCCCCGCGTTGTAGAAGCCGAAGGTGCGCACGCCGCTCACCACCGACTGCAGGTCCGCATCGTCGAACACGATGACCGGCGCCTTGCCGCCGAGCTCGAGATGCGTGCGCCGGGTGCCGTTCACCGCGGCCGCGAGCACCTTCTCGCCGCTCGCGATGGAACCCGTCAGCGAGATCATCGCGACTTCGGGCTGCGCCACCAGCGGCGCGCCCACGGTATTGCCGCGCCCGCACACGATGTTCACGACCCCGGGCGGAAACAGCTCGGCCAGCAGGGTCGCGAGCCTGAGCGCGGTCAACGGCGTCTGCTCCGAGGGTTTGAGCACCACCGTGTTGCCCGCCGCGAGCGCCGGGCCCAACTTCCACGCCGCCATCATCAGCGGATAGTTCCAGGGCGCGATCGATGCCACGACGCCGATGGGATCGCGGCGGATCATGCTGGTGAAGCCCGGCAGGTACTCGCCCGCGACCGCGCCGTGCAGCGTGCGCGCGGCGCCGGCGAAGAATCGGAACACATCGGCGATCGCCGGGATCTCGTCGTTCAGCGCCGCGCCGAGCGGCTTGCCGCAATTCTGCGATTCGAGCGCGGCGAACTCCTGCGCCTCGGCCTCGATGCGATCGGCGAGTTTCAGCAGCAGGGTCGCGCGATCCTTCGGCACGGTGCCCGACCAGCCGGCGAAGGCCTTCGCGGCCGCGCCCACCGCCGCCGCGATCTGTTCCTCGGAGGCTTCGTTGACCTGCGCGATCACCTTGCCGGTGGCGGGATTGAGCACGTTCTGCTCCTCCCCCCTGCCTTTGACCAGCTTGCCGTTAACGAGCAGTTTCGTGTTCATCGTCGGGCCTCGTGAGGTAGTAAGCGAGCACGATCGGCAGCAGCGTCACCGCGATCACGATCACCGCCACGACATTCGTGACGGGCCGGTCGCGCGGCCGGAAGAGCTCGTTGAAGAACCAGATCGGCAGCGTACGCTGTTTGCCGGCCGTGAAAATGGTCACGATGATCTCGTCGAAGGACAGCGCGAAAGCCAGCATGCCGCCGGCCAGGAATGCCGTCGCCACCTGCGGCAGCAGCACGTAGCGAAAGGTCTGCGCGCCGTCCGCGCCGAGATCCATCGAGGCCTCCACCCAGTTGCGCGGCAGCCGCCGCAGCCGCGCCACCACGTTGTTGTAGACGATGACCAGGCAGAACGTGGCGTGACCCGCCACGATCGTGAAGAAGGAAGGTTCGATGCCGCCGAGTTTCATCGCGGCCAGCAGCGCGATGCCGGTGATGATGCCCGGCAGGGCGATCGGCAGCACGAACAGCACCGTCAGGGCATCGCGGCCGCGGAAGCTGGAGCGCGCCAGCGCAAAGGCGAGCAGCGTGCCCAGGATCAGCGCGATCAGCGTCGCGCAGGCGGCCACCGCCAGCGACAACGTCAGGCTCTGCCAGATGTCCGGTCGTGCGAACGCCACCTGGAACCAGCGCAGCGTGAGTCCGGGCGGCGGAAACTGGTAGGTCCGGTCCTCGGTCGTGAACGCGTACAGCACGATGACCAGCACCGGCACGTGCATGAACGCGAGACCGGCGAACGCGCCGATGCGCGTCAGCCACGATGGACTGTCTACCCGGTAGCGCCTAGAGCGCATCGAAGGCTCCGAACCGTTTGGCGATCGACAGGTAGACGAACACCAGCACGATGGGCACCACGGAGAATGCCGCCGCCAGCGGGATGTTGCCGGCCGTGCCCTGCTGCACGTACACCATCATGCCGATGAAATATCCGGGCGCACCGACCACGCTCGGGATGATGTAGTCACCGAGCGTCAGCGAGAACGTGAACACCGAGCCGGCCGCGATGCCCGGCACGGCGAGCGGCAGCACCACGTGGCGGAAGGTCTGGCCGGGCGTGGCGCCGAGATCCGCCGCTGCCTGGAGCAGCGAGCCCGGCACGCGCTCGAGCGCCGCGGCCATCGGCAGGATCATGAACGGCAGCCACATGTAGACGAACACCAGGAACATGCCGATGTACGACGAAGCCAGCGACGGACCGCCGACGCCCGGCGTCGCGAGCAGCGCGTCGAGGAGCCCGGCCAGGCCGAGCTTGCCGAGGAACCAGGCGACGATGCCTTCCCTGGCGAGCAGCAGGCGCCACGCATACACCTTCACGAGGTAGCTGGTCCACATGGGCAGCATCACGCCCACGTAGAACAGCGCCTTGTAGCGTCCGCGTGCGTGCCGCGCCATGTAGGTGGCGATGGGCAGCGCGATCAGCGCGCAGGCGATCGTCACGGCGACGGCCATGCCGGCCGTGCGCAGCACGATGTCGACGTGCGCGGGCTGCGTCACGAGCTGCCGGTAGGTGGCGAGCGTCGGTTCGCGCACCACCTGCGCCGTGAAGTCGTCTATCCGGTAGAAACTCTGCGCCAGCAGCGCGAACAGCGAGCCGAGATACACGGTGCCGAACCACAGCAGCGGCGGCAGCAGCAGCAGCGCCAGGTACCAGTACGGGCGCCGCCAGAGAAACGTCGACGCGGCGCGCATGGCTCAGGCGGCCGCCAGCGGCACGGCCGCGGCGCGCGACCAGCTGAGCCGCACGCGTGCGCCGACCGACAGCGCCGGCATGGACCGCGATTCGGAAAGCAGCGCGCTCCAGATCCCGCCGGCGTCGAGCTGCACCTGCCAGCGGCTGGCGGCGCCGTGGAATTGCACGGCGAGCACCACGCCGCTGGCGCTGGCCGCGTCCGCGGCCGCCGCCGCGGACTCGGGCTGCACGTCGATGTTCTCGGCGCGGACCGCGAACGGCGCGCCGGCGCCGAGCCTGCCGGCGAGCGCGGCATCGGCGACGTTGGCGCTGCCGACGAAACGCGCGACGAACGCCGTCCTCGGTCGCAGGTACAACTCGCGCGGCGCCGCCAGCTGCTCGATGCGGCCACGGTCGAACACCGCGACGCGATCCGCCATCGACAGCGCTTCGCCCTGGTCGTGCGTGACGTACACGAACGTGATGCCGAGCTGCTTCTGCAGGCTCTTCAGCTCGATCTGCATTTCCTCGCGCAGCTTCAGGTCGAGCGCCCCCAGCGGTTCGTCGAGCAGCAGCACCTTCGGCCGATTGACGAGCGCCCGGGCCAGCGCCACGCGCTGGCGCTGGCCGCCCGAGAGCTGCGCCGGCCGGCGGTCGCCGAGCGCGCCGAGCTGCACGAGCTCGAGCATTTCACGCGCGCGGCGCGTGCGTTCCGCCGGCGCCACGCCGCGCACGCGCGGACCGTATGCCACGTTGGCCAGCACCGTCATGTGCGGGAACAGCGCGTAATCCTGGAACACGGTGTTGACGTTGCGCTCGTACGGCGGCACGCCGGCGACGTCCGCACCATCGAGCAGCACCTGGCCGTGGTCCGGCGCATCGAAGCCGGCGATCAGCCGCAGGCAGGTGGTCTTGCCCGAGCCGGAAGGACCGAGCATCGCGAAGAATTCACCCGCGTCGACGCTGAACGACACGTCGTCCACGGCGCGCAGCTCGCCATAGACGCGCGCTACAGCACGGAATTCGATGGCCGGCGCCACGGCCGCAGCCGCGTCACTTGCCCCCGATCACGGCCACGTAGTCGGTGACCCAGCGGCTGTAGGGCACGCAGCCATCGACGTGCGAGGCGCACTTCGACTCCGGCGTGCGCCAGAACTTGATCTTGTCGAAATTCTCGAAGCCGTTGTTCTTGCAGCCGTCGGGGCCCAGCAGCTCGTTGCCGTCGCAGGCCTTGGGCACCACGGGGTTGGAGCCGAACCACGCCGCGACGTCGCCCTGCACCCTGGGCGAGATCGACCACTCGAGCCACTTGTAGGCGCAGTTCGGATGCTTGGCGCCCGCGGCCAGCATCGTCGTGTCCGCCCAGCCGGTCGCGCCTTCCTGCGGCACCGTGGTCGCCACCGGCTGCTTGTTGGCGAGCAGCGTGTTCGCCTGGAACGGCCACGATCCCGAGGCGACGATGCCCTCGGTCGTGAAGTCCTGCACCTGCGCGTTGGCGTCGTGCCAGTAGCGCTGGATCAGCGGACGCTGCGTGCGCAGCAGGTCGAGCACCGCCGCGTACTGTGTCTCGTCGAGCTCGTAGGGATCCTGGATGCCGAGATCCGGTTTCTTCGCCGCCAGGTACAGCGCGGCATCGGCAATGTAGATAGGGCCGTCGTAGGCCTGCACGCGGCCCTTGTTCGACTTGCCGTCCGGCAGCTTCTGCTCCTCGAACACCACCGACCAGGAAGTCGGCGGCTTGCGGAACACCTTGGTGTTGTACAGCAGCACGTTCGGTCCCCATTGGTACGGCACGCCCCAGTGCTTGCCTTCGACGTAGTGCCAGGGCGCCTGCTGCAGGCGCGGGTCCACGGTTTCGAAGCTCGGGATGCGATCGAGTCCGATGGGCTGCACGGTGCCGCCACGGATCAGGCGCAGCGAGGCATCGCCCGAGGCCGTGACCAGGTCGTACGGCGCGTTGCCGGCCGGCGGCCAGGAGGCATCACCCGGAGGGCTCGGCGGCGGCGCGCCGCTCGACATCAGCGTGACCATTTCATCGGAGGTGTTGGCCACCTTCACGTTGACCTTGCATCCCGTGTCGGCCTCGAACTGCGTGACCCAGTCGTAGGCCGTGTCGGTTTCGCCGCGCTCGATGTAGCCGGGCCAGGCGACGATGTCGAGCTGTCCCTCGAGCGCGGTCGACGGCATGGCCATGGGGCCGGCGTCCGCTGCCTTGTCTTCCTGCCTGGAGCAGGCCGCCAGCGTGAGCACGGCGCTGCACGCCAGCACCATCAAACTATTGCGGAAGGACCGGTTCGCCGCTGTGACTGACATGACGTGCCCCTTTTTCCGCGACCGCCCCGGGATGGGCGATCTGCTTTGCGGGACATTCTAAGCCGAGTCGGAACGCTTCTGCGCCTCCGCCGCACGCTCGGCGCGCCGCCTGGCCATGGCCGCTTCGCGCGCCGCCATGCCCGGGTCGTCCTCGGGATCCGGGATGACTTTCAGCGCCATGTCGAGGCGCTGCTGCAGGGGTGCGCTGAATTCGGCGTACGGGATCACGTAGAGCTGGTCGTCCTGCACCGCGCGCACCACGATTTCACCGAGATCCACCGGGTCGTACCCGGGCGCGATGACTTCCTTGAGGCTCTTCATGACGGCCGGATCCGCGCCGTAGTAGCCCGTGTTGGCCAGATGCTTCGGCCGCGTCAGCACCGCTTCGTGGATGTTGGTGTTCACCGCACCGGGACAGAGCACGGACACGCCGATGCCGTGCGGCGCCAGGTCGAGCTGCAGGCACTCGGCCAGGCCGCGCACCGCGTACTTGGAGGTGCAGTAGATAGAGCAACCCGGCAGCGGCAGGAAGCCGGCCATGGAGGCGGTGATCACGATGTGCGAGCCCA
>DASTHJ010000037.1:0-8294 GCA_035718265.1 Steroidobacteraceae bacterium
GAAGAAGACGCGCCCCCTTTCATTAAAGAGTACATCTCGTGGGGCGCCGGCCCGCGCGCGTCGCAGTACCTGGTGCTCGGCGCCAAGGCGCGCGCGGCGCTCGACGGCCGGCCGATGGCGGATGAAGACGACCTGCGGATCGTGGCGCCGACGGTGCTCACGCACCGCATCGTGATCAATTTCGCGGCGGAGGCGGCAGGCCGCTCGGCGGCCGATATCGTGCAGCAATTGATCCGGGAGGCTCGATGGGTCCGCTAGCGATCTCGGGCCTGGTGCTGGCGACCTGCGTGGCGTGTGCCGGGAATCGCGCCGGGTCACCCGCCGCCGCGCCGAGGGATGGGACGGCGCTGCTCAACCAGATGCGCGACGCTTACCTTGGCAAATGGTTTCGCACCGTCACCTTCACGCAGCTCACGACGCAGTATCGCCCGAACGGCGTGACCGATACGACGACCTGGTACGAGGCGCTGCTGTCGCCCGACCGGCTGCGGATCGATTTCGGCGATATCAGCAAGGGCAACGGCGTGATTTACACCGCCGACTCGCTGTACGTGGTACGCGAAGGGAGCGTGGTACGCAGCGTGGCGCAGGGGAATCCGTTCCTGCCGTTCGTGGCCGGCGTGTACACGCAACCGATCGACTCGACGCTCGACCAGATCGCGCCATACCGGTTCGATCTGACCAGGCTGCGCCGCGACATGTTCGAGGGCCGGCCCGTGTACGTGGTGGGGAGCCTGGAGGCGAGCGACACGACCTCGCCGCAATTCTGGGTCGACGTGGACAGGCTCGTCGTGGTGCGGATGATCGTCGCATTCAATCCGGCGACTCCGGCGGACGTGGGCGACATCGCGCTGCGCGATTACCGTCCGGTGAGCGGCGGGTGGCTCGCGGTGAAAGTCGACATCAAGCACGGCGGGCGGCTCATCCAAAAGGAGGAGTACTCCGAGTGGCGCGGCAACGTCGATTTACCGCGCGACTTTTTTGTGGCTGAGAAATGGAACGCGGTGCCGCACTGGCACCGATAGTCCTGACCGTAAATCAAAGGCATAGATCCTGCACTCCTCCCTCGCAAGGGGAGGAGTTTTTGTATGCAGCGACATCTAGGGTGGATAGTCCTGGCCGGGGCGCTCGGCGCCACGGTGTGGGGCGCCTGTGAGACGCCCACCGCGACCGGCGGCATCCTGCTGACCGGACAATGGGGCAGCGATCGCGGGCGGCTCACCGCAACGCAGGTCTCGACGACGTTCACCGGCGCGTGTGGGTCGGGCAGCACCACCGAGCCGATCATGCTCGACAAGAAGGGCCGGTTCGACATGCAGGGGTTGTACGGCGCGACCGGCGCGGCACAATCATCGGCGCGATTTCGCGGCACGGTGGGCTCAAAAACGTTGACGCTTCGTGTGATGCGGGCCGATTCGACCGAAGCCATGGCGCCGATCGTTCTCAACCTGGGACAGCAGCCGGCTCTGGCGACCTGTCACTAGGCCCCCACCGGTGGGCGGGCATGTCTTGGGGCATATACCCCGGGCGTGCCGCCACCGGGAAGGGTGCATTTCCCCCTTCCCACCTCCCGCATTTGGCCCGCAAATTCGGGGCATGAGTCCACTCCTCCTCGTCCTCGCGATTGCAGTGCAAGCCCCGCAGCCCGACACTCGCCGCCCCGCCACGGGTCGGTGGGACCTGAAGCTCACAGCGACCGACGGACAGACCTTGCCGTCGTGGCTCGAGGTGCGGAAGTCGGGCAACACCGCGCTGGTGGGCCGCTACGTCGCGGTCGTGGGCAGCGCGCGACCGATCTCGAAGATCGATTTCACGAACGACACGATGCGGTTCGCGATCCCGCCGCAGTGGGAGTCGGGGAACGGCGATCTGCAGGTGGTGGCGGCGGTGGCGGGCGACAATCTGTCTGGTTCGGTGACGTTCCCCGACGGGACGACGCTGCCGATGACGGGGGTGCGGGCGCCGGCGCTGCGGCCGGACGCGGTGCGCTGGGGCGCGCCGGTGCGGCTGTTCAATGGTCGAGACCTGTCGGGGTGGCATCCGTTGCCGGGCGGAGAGAGTGCGTGGCAGGTGGTGAACGGGGTGCTGACGAACACGAAGGCGGGCGCGAATCTCGCGACCGACTCGACCTACGGCGACTTCAAGCTGCATGTGGAGTTTCGCTATCCGCCGCGCGGCAACAGCGGCGTGTATCTGCGCGGGCGGCACGAGGTGCAGATCGAGGACCCGGTGCTCGGCGTGGTGGCAACCGAGGCGCTGGGGTCGATCTACGGATTTCTCCCGCCGAACGAGAACGCGGGGAAAAATGCGGGCGAGTGGCAGACGTACGACATCACGCTCATCGGGCGCCAGGTAACGGTCGTGCTGAACGGGCGTGAGGTGATCAGCCGGCGGGATATTCCGGGGATTACTGGCGGCGCGCTCGATTCAGATGAAGGGGCGCCCGGCGTGATCTTCCTGCAAGGGGATCATGGGCCGGTCGAGTATCGGAATATTGTCATTACGACGACTCGTTCGCGGCCAAATTCCCGTTAGTCTTCTCCGCATTGGATTAACCCCCCGGCACGATCCATGCTAGGAAGTTCGTGTATTCAAGGCTGCAATCCGCTTTGCAGCTAACCTTTCTGGAGCAGTCATGTCCGCCGAGCCCGACGACCAACACGCGCGGGACGCCGACCAGTTGTGCCGGCTGCTCATCGCTCGTGTGCGTGATTACGCGATTTTCATGCTTGACCCGAACGGCAAAGTCATCAGCTGGAATGAAGGAGCTCAGGCGATCAAGGGCTACAGCGCGGACGAAATCGTCGGGCGCGACGTCTCCACCTTTTACACTGTCGCGGACGTCGAGCGTGGCCATTATACCCACCTGCTGCAACAGGCCGCCGAGAAGGGCCGGGTGGAAGACGAGGGCTGGCGCGTGCGCAAGGACGGCACGCGGTTCTGGGCGGATGTCGTGATCACGGCGCTGCGTGACGACAGCGGCAAGCTGCGCGGCTTCGCCAAGATCACGCGCGATCTCACCGAGCAGCGGCAGGCCCAAGATGCGATCAGCGAGCTGTCGGGACGCCTGCTCAAGCTGCAGGACGAGCAGCGGCGCCGTCTCGCTGTGCTGCTCCACGACCGCACCAGCCCGCAGCTCACGGGCATCCTCGGCGGGCTCCACAAACTGACGCACCGCGTGCCGGCGCACGATCGCGAGGGACAGCGGGAAGTCGCGGATCTCATCCGGAAGACCGAAGCGACCGCGGACGTGATTCAGCAGATCTCGCACATGCTGCACCCGCCGATGCTCGAGCAGGGCGGCTTTGTCGAGGCGCTGCGCTCCTATCTCGAAGCGGTGCCGGCGGACGGGCGAACGGAAGTCAAAGCGGACCTGCCGAGCCTTCGGGTGAACGTGCCGCGCGACGCCGAGATCGCCCTGTTTCGGCTGGTGCAGGAGTGTCTGACTCACCTTGTGGGCACGAGTGGGCGGCGCCAGGTGGCGGTGCGGCTGCGCAGCAACGGCGCGTTGGTGCTGGAGATCACGATCCAGGGCGCGATTCCGCCGAACCTGCGCGAGGATGTGCAGGAGCGGCGCGGCGATTTCGGATTGGGACTGGCCGGGATGCGCGAGCGGCTGCGCCAGCTCGGCGGCACGTTCGCGATCATCACCGACAGCGAGAAAACCGCGATCGAGGCGTCACTGCCGCTATCGGCGTAGACCAGATTCAGTGGCACGCGCCCTGAGCGCAGGAGGCAAGCGTCACACCTCGAAGCGTCTCCTTGAAATTCAGGCGACCCACGCGAGCCGAAGTCCTCGCCGCGGCGGGGCGGAAGGTGCCGGACGTGATCGCTCCCGATTTGCGCGTGTTGTTCTGCGGGATCAATCCGGGCCTCTATTCGGGCGCGACCGGCCATCATTTCGCCAGGCCCGGCAATCGGTTTTGGCCGGCGTTGCATGCCGGCGGGTTCACGCCGAGGATCATTGCGCCGTGGGAAGAGCGCGAGCTGCTCGGGTGGGGCTATGGCATCACGAACCTCGTGGCGCGCGCCACGGTTGCCGCGGCGGAGCTCCGCAAGGAGGAGTTCATCGCCGGGGCGAAGCGGCTCGCGCGCAAAGTGACGCGCTATCGTCCCCGGTGGGTAGCGGTAGTGGGGATTGGTGCCTACCGGGCGGCGTTCGGGCGCCCCAAGGCGGTGATTGGTGAGCAGCCGGAGCGCCTGGGCAGCGCGCGGCTCTGGTTGTTACCGCAGCCGAGTGGCCTCAATGCCAATCATCAGATGCCGGAGCTGACGGCGGCATTTCGCGCGCTGTACGAGGCCGCGAGGTCCACGTGACGCGCCCGAACCGGGTTGCGCGCTTGTGACGAGGCTGGCGGGGGTAGGAGTAGACTGACTGGGAGGCCTATGCGCAGAAAGCTCGTGTTCGTCCAGTTCGTCGCGCTGCTCATGGCGTTCTCGTGCAATGGGAGCACCGGTCCGGACGACTTTCCGCACGCGGTGGCGACGCCGCTGTGCGGGCCGGCGGACGGTCCGGCGACGGGCTTGCTGCTCGCACGCAATCCGATCCAGTCGCTCACGCCCGACTACCCGTACCTGCGCGTGAACATCTGGCAGCCGGTCATGACGCTTTCCGGCAAGACCTACGAAATCGGGGACGACTCGGGCGAGCTCACGGCGCAGTACTACACGGCGCCGGGTGAGTTCGAGAATGCCGTGGCTGGGAGTGTTCGCATCAGCCGTGTGGGCGATGACCGCAGCGTCCGGGGGACGCTCGCGCTGCGGTTTCCGTCCCGGTTTGCGTCGGAGGGGTTCAGCGCGTTGTGGCTGGAGAGTCTAATGTTGTGCGGGTGAGGGGTACGTTCCCCCTGCCTTCGTACCCCCTCTCCCGAGGGGAGAGGGGGAAAGGGGGTGAGGGCGCGCTGTTGACAGTCCCCTAAAACAAGCCTCTGAAGAGCCCTGAATCCCAGGTAAATCAACGTGTTGACACTTTGTTGATTACCGGCCCTTATCTCTAGGTCGGAATCAATAAAACGCGTCACATGTGAGCTACGCTTTTCGTTTGCGCTGCCTGGGTGCACCTGCCTTGTTCACTGCCGCCGGCGAACAAGTCGGGTTCCGTACGCGCAAGCACCTGGCGTTGCTGGTTCGGCTCGCGCTCGAGCCGGGCAAGCAGTTCACGCGCGACTATCTCTCCGATCTGTTGTGGCCCAGCGCCGCTCCGCAGCTCGCCAACCATTCCCTGGCTCAGGGTCTGTCGGTCATCAAGGCCAAGGTTGCGCGCGAGGCGGTCGTGATCCAGCGCACCACGGTGGGGCTCGCCGCGGGCTGGATCGACGCGGACGTCAATCATCTCTCGTCCAATGACGCGGTCATAGAAGGTCCATTCCTCGACGCGTTCGAGATCGCGTCCGCGCGTCCATTCGAGGATTGGAAGGACGAGTATCGCGCTCGCTTGATTCCACAGATCCGCGACTGCCTGGTGCGTCAGATGGATGCGGCCCGGCGCATCGGCGATTTCCCGACGGTGCAGCGCCATGCCGAGCGGCTGCAGGATCTCGATCCGCTTGCCGAGGAAGCGATTCGGGGGATCATGGAGGCGCGCGCGTGGGCGAGTGATCGGAGTGGAGCGCTGAAAGCGTTTGCGAGGTATGAGGCGAAGCTGTTGGAGGAACTGGGAGCGAAACCGGGCTCCGATCTTGTGAGGATGGCTGCGTTGCTGCGGGATGGGCGTACGGCCAGGGCCAGGGGTCATGAGCCGGTGCACTCGGGACTACGCATAGATAGAAGGTTCGAGCCTGAGACACTCTTCGGACGCGAACAGGAGTTCAGCGTACTCTCAGACGCTTGGGGTGACGTAAAGAAGAAATCCTCTCGAGTAGTGGTCGTCATAGGGGACCCGGGCGTCGGTAAGACCACGCTTGTAAACGCATTCGCTTCGACGTGTCAGCTGGAAGGAGCTGTTGTATCCCGAGCACAGGCATATGATGCAGAGCGGGACTTGCCGTTCGCAGTGCTTGGCGAACTTGTGAAGCAATTGGCATCACAACGAGCAATAGGAGGTGCTGATCCGGAAGCCCTTAGCGAATTGACAAGAATCAGTTCAGAGATCCTGCGGCAGTTCCCGGGAGTACCCAAGCCGGTCGAGTGGTCGCCGGAATTGATGCCGCTTAGGATCGCTGATGCATTTCTAAAGACAATTACCGCCGCAGCGGCAGGTAGTCCCCTCATCGTAGTAGTGGATGATGTTCATGCAGCAGACAACGCCACCATTGGGATTCTTCACGCTGTTGCACGAAAACTCAGCGATACACGAATACTCGTAATTCTCACAGGCCGCCCCAGCGAACTGAGGGTGTCCGGTCCACCGTGGGCATTCGTTACCGATGCCAGCATCGATCACATGTTCGCCCTGGACGTGGAAGTCCTGACAGAGAAAGCTGCCATCAGACTTGTCGATTCAGTTGCGGCCGCATTCGGAGCAAGCGACCCTCCGACTGGACGGATTTACAAGGTAGGCGGTGGCAATCCTCTGGCTATCGAGCTCCTGACCCGAGAGTGGGCACAGGGTGGCGCGAGCTCCCTACTTCGCGATCTGGAAGCCATTGACAAGCAACCAGTACCGGCCATCGGGATACCGCGAGCAATTGGTTTGGTGTTTGATCAACAGACTCGAAGACTCGATGGGCCAATGAGCGGAACGTTGGAGCTCGCCGCAGTCCTGGGCCGACGCTTGCAGGAACTGGAGTTGTACGCGGCGATCGGATTGACAGCCGATCAAGCCATTGCGGCTCTTTCCCGCCTCCGGGAAGAGGGATACCTGCGCGAGGTGAGCGGTGACCTAGAGTTCAGGAACGAGTTAATCAGAGCTCAGGCTTACTACGCCGTTGCAGCCCCGATACGTCAGCATCTTCATCGCAGAGTCGCGGACCTCCTTTCTTCCAGGCATTCTCAGGATGACGACAAGACTGTCTGTCTAGAAATTGCCTGGCACCACATTAGAGGCGGAGACGTCAACCGCGCTTTGACATACGCGCTTGATGGCGCTGAAGCTGTTCTCGCGGTAGGTGCGCCCCAAGGCGCCGAGGAGATCCTCAGCGCAGTTGCCCACTTGGATCACAGGTCGCAGAACGACAGCAGACTCATGCTGCTCCTGTCAAAAGCACTTATCGATCAGTCGAAGGGCGAACGAGCGCTTCCCATTATCGAGACCTTAGTCGGCAATAGCACCTTGAGTCTTCACGAGCAAGCGGAAGTGGCAATGCTCCGCGCATCAGGCGAATTCCTTCTCAGCAGAGGGTTGGATCGACGCTATTGCGAAGCAGCGAGAACTGCTCTTGAGGCAGCACGACGAACTGAAGACCCTAAGCTGATCGGTCAGGCATTGTTTGAGTGCGCGAGAGCCGCAGGGGAAGATGGCGCAACAGACCTCTTTCGAATAGCTGAGGCTGGTGCGGATGAACTGGCATCGCAATGTGATCTAGAAAAAATCCCCATGGCAACACTAGCAAAGGCTTACTGTCGGTTCCTTTTAGGTGACCCGAGAGAGGCCGAGAGGCAGCTTCGCCTTGCTCTTGATGTTAGTCGAACGAACGCAAACGCTGCTCAACTGGCGCTTATCCATTCCGGATTGGGAATCAGCAATCATTTGTTAGGCGAATTGGATGCGGCCCAACAAGAGTACGGGCGAGCGTTGGAGCTGACGCGCAAGGTTGGCGACGATGCGCGGATTTGTACTGTTTCCGCCAACCTTTGCGCCGTTCTAATGAATCGGGGGAAGTACGAAGAAGCGATCCAATATGGACGCCTAAGTGTTAAACATGGCCAGGCGTGTTCATCCAGTCACTTGCTGGTTTCCTATACGAACCTGATTGATCCTTACATGCTCCTAGGCCAAGAGTCAGCAGCCAGGGAGTGCCTTGAACAGGCGAGCCGCTGGATGGGACCCGAGCGACGCTGGAGACTTCGGCTCCAGTTCCTCGCTGAGGCCTCGTCCTTCGCGCTAATGCAGGGGAACATCGCCCTGGCAATGGACGTGATCAGTCAGTTGGAATCCGTCGCTCGAGAAAGCGACATAGCAATTCCAATGGCAGGTTCGTACTGGAAACTAAGAGCTTTCAAAATGGCGACCCTGGGTAGGATGGACGAGGCATATAGCACTGTCTCTTCACTAGCACAGAAGTGGAAAGACGCTATGATGTTCTGTTATCTAGATATGGTTGCAGTGAAAGCCTGGCTAGAAAGGCAGGGAGCTCGGGCGAACCCGGAAACTACTCGAGAACTCGAGGTATTTGACAGGCTCGGTGCGATTGGAA